>WAQK01000032.1 GCA_015520265.1 Pyrodictiaceae archaeon
GCGTAGCTTATGGGTCCGTATAGTTCTGTGTGGAGGTTGTATCCTGTCCGAGTTGTGAGCAGGCCTAATACTAGAAGCGTTAACCCTGCTGTGAGGGACCTCTTGCTCGTCGAGAGAAGGGGTGGGATTACAGCGTATAGTAGGAGGCCTCCGCCGACGGCGTGTAGTACGGCTTCGAGGGCTGGTTGGGGGCCGTAGGGAGCGTCGAACTGGGACATGGCCGCGTTGCCGTAGGCTGAGAGGGCTAGGAGTGTGGCCAGAGCCAGTATTAGTCTTCTGCTGTGTTGGAGACGGAGGGATGATGTCACAGGGGTCACCGCCACCCCACGAATTATAAGGTAGTCTATATAATATAAGTATTTCGAAGAATACTTGAAATACATACGGGTATGGTTATATTCAGCGGAGCCCATAGGATCGTGGTGCAGGTGTTTGGCCAGGTTCAGGGCAGCCGTTCTCAAGGAGTTCGGTAAACCCTTCTCCCTGGAGGAGGTGGAGATCCAGCCCCCGGAGGGCTGGGTCCGGGTAAAGGTCAAGGCTGTGGGCGTCTGCGGGAGAGATGGCGTGGTCTGGAAGGGCGGATTCAGGAACCTTAAACCGCCCCTCATACTGGGCCACGAGATCTTCGGCGAGTATGAGGGGAGGCCCGTCGCGGTTTTCCCGGCCGTGGTGGGCGAGGACTGCCTCAGGCCCGGCATGCCTGAGAATCTGTGCAGGGACTATAGGATACTGGGTGAAACCCTCCCAGGAGGCTACGCCGAGGAGGTATACGTGCCGGAGTGGAACCTGATACCCCTCAGGGACAGGGTGTACGAGAAGTATGCCGCCGCTGCCTGCGGTGTCGCCACGGCGATCCACGCGTTGAAGCAGGCGGGCGTCGGGCCGGGCGACAGGGTCCTCGTCACCGGCGCCGGGGGAGGTGTGGGGATCCACATGGTTCAGTACTACGCCAAGCTGGGCCTCCAGGTCTACGCCCAGACCAGGAGCGAGTGGAAGGCCAAGATACTGGAGGAGCTGGGAGCCACACCGGTGCTGGGCAGGGACTTCTCCCGCCAGACCGGCAAGGTTGATGCGGTCTTCGAGATCGTGGGGGCGCCCACAATTAACGAGTCCATGAGGGCCCTAAGGCCCCGGGGCACCCTGGTCCTGGTGGGCAACGTGACCGGCGAGCCCATAACCATTACGAGGCCAGCCCTCCTCGTGATGAGGGAGGTGAGGATCACCGGGACAGCCGCCTACACCCGGTCCGAGTACGAGGCCGCCATCAGGATCATAGAGCAGGGGCTCGTGAGACCCATCTACAAGGCTTACAAGCTTGAGGACGTGAACCAGGCATACAGGGACATAGCCGAGGGCAGGGTCCTGGGAAGAGCTGTGCTGGTAGTCGGGGAGCCCCGAGTAGAGCCCACCTAGCCGAAAAGCCTCAGCGCCTCGAGGAGGCTACCAGCAGTATAGGTGGGCTCGGGGTCCAGCGGGTCCTCCGGACCAGTGACACCCGTGTAGACGAGGAGCGTGTCCACCCCGGCCCTCCGCCCGGCCTCGATGTCGGTGTCAAGCCTGTCCCCCACCAGCAGGGCCTCGCCCGGCTCGGCGCCCAGCGCCTCCAGCGCCAGCTCCACCAGCCATGGGTTCGGCTTGCCAGCAGTGAAGTCCGGCTCCCTGCCGGAGGCCACACTTATAGCCGCGACCATGGCGCCCGCCCCGGGCTTAGGCTCGCCAGGGTGCGGCAACGTGGGATCAGCGTTGGTGGCCACGTAGAGGGCGCCCCTCCTAACATGCCTCGCCGCACAGTCCAGCTTGCCGTAGTTGAACCCCCTGTCCAGCCCCACAACCACAGCGTCCACGCTATCGGGGCACTCTTCCAGGGGCTCCAGGCCGGCCAGCCTGGCCTCCTCCACCAGGCCATCCTCTCCCACAACGTAGACCGTGCGGACGCCGCGTCGGGCCATATAGGTGGATGCCGCGTAGCCGCTTGTAACCACGGTGTCCACGGAGGCCGGAAGGCCCAGTGCCCTGAGCCTCTCCACGTAGCTGCGCCTGCTCCTAGTAGAGTTGTTGGTCACGTAGGCGATCCTGACGCCTCGCGAGGCCAGCGTTCTGATGGCTTCCAGGTTGACATCTATGGGTTGGCCTCCCCTCCACAGGACACCGTCCATGTCGAGGAGAAGGACCCTATACCCTGGCAATCCCGGCCTCACCCATCCTGGCGAGCCTCGGCAGCTTCCTCCTGATGCCCTCCACGAGTTCCTCCATGGTCTTACCGTAGACGTAGAGGCCCCAGGGCGAGTAGAGGACCTCGTCGCAGCTCATCATGGAGACGCTGGCGCTGGCTGGGTAAACCTTCACGTAGACCCAGCCGCTTGTGCCCTCCCTGTAGGTGAGGGCGTAGAGTTCGCCGCCGGCCTCGAACACCACCATGTCGCAGGGGCCTCCCCTCCACACGGAGGCCCTGCCGGCAACCCCTCTGACCGTTAGGAGCCTGGCCAGCTCCTCCCCGCCCCTGAAGACCATCCGCGCCACCCCTCTCCTAGCACTTGTAGTTCTCCAGGCAGAGGTTGAGCTTCTCTACCAGCTTGCACAGATAGTCCCTGGGTATCGCCGCTATGCCTCCATCCTCTCTCACAACTATGGCCAGGTTCCCCATCATGCTAACCTTAGCCCTGTGGCAGTCCTTGGCCAAGACCGGATCCTCCAATGCCTAGAGAGTGTCCGCCCTAAATTAGGGTTAACCTGTGTCTGACAATCCTTAAAGACCCTGGCATCCACATAGTGGGGTAGGAGCGCCCTCCGAGGGGTATAAGGTTGGTGGACAGCGCTTCGAGGCTCATGATGGAGGCCATCCAGCTCTCCTACGACATACTCTCGCCGAGGGCCAAGAGGTACATATACCTGCTCCACACCCTTGAGCCGGAACCCCTCCCAGTCGAGGATATCCGGGAGTCCTGTGCTCGGAGCCTCGGGGCCTCCAACTGCAGGGGCCTCCTCCAAACCCTGAGGAGCATGGTCGACATGGGCCTCGTGGAGGAGGCGGGACAGGGCTACAGGCTCAGCCAGTATGGCCAGGGCCTCGCCGACGCTCTGCGTAACGTAGAGGACGAGGTGAGGAGATTCATAGAAAACGCCCTCCAGGGAAGGCTGGGCAAGGTCGACCTCTACGCCCACGTTATGACCCCCATTGCCAGCACCCTGGGGATAGCTGAGGTCACCGTGGACGAGGATTATATCTACGCCCTCGCCCTTCACACCTACCTCAGCACACTGACAGCCACGACCCTAAGCATAGTGGCCAGGGAGAACCCGGACGCCAGGGAGCTTGTAAGGGAGCTTGAAAGAGAGCTGGGCGGCGAGACCTAACCGCCCCCGCCGATCGCTAAGGAGTCGAGCCCCTGGACCTTCATCCAAGCATAGAAGTGCAGGTACGCCGCATCCTCTAACCCTAATGCACCGGCAAAGGGGCCCTGCGACCCGCACGTATCTCTAAACTTCAAGAGCAGATAGCCAGGCTCATAGTGTCCCTCAACTTTCTGGTAGAGCGCGTAGGCTCCCATGAAACCCCCGGAACCATACTGCACACCACGATACCAACCGGTTATATCGGGGCCCACGACGGGGCCGACGCGCGGGTCCCCGAGGAGGGGCGTGTAGAACAACAGCAGGAGGTAGGGATCCCTGGCAACCCTGAGGATGAAGGCCTCTGACATGTTCCGTGCCTGCGCTAAGCTGCCCTGTGTAACGTTTAGCACCGGGCCGCAGTCTTCGAACAAATAGCCGATCAGGGCCATCTCCGCCCTAACCAGCGACGCAGTCGCCGGTACGCTGGCGTTGACACTATAGTCCCATGAAGAGGGGAGCAAGCCTAGGCTGCGGGCAGTGCCTATCATCTGCCTAGCATATACGAGGACATCCACCTCCGGCTCGCCATATGTAGACATAAGCCTTGCTACCACCTCATCCATCCTGTCCAGGGCCTGGCCCAGGATACACCCGTGCATGGCGGCGTCTTGCACGTACTGGAGGTTCTGGTGCTCCAAATCGCTCCTCACGGCGTAGTAATAGCTGACCAGGAAGTGAAGCACGAGGAACGAGACCGCGTCGCGGCTAGTGTTCCCCCTTACTGCGTCGTTCACAGCTGCAACGTACCTTTCCAGCACCTCCTCCAGCTGTCGGTAAACGGCTGCCGCGTTGGTCTGACTAGATGCCCAGACCCTGCAGTATCCGGCACCCATGGAGTCGAATATGGTCTGGTTTAACTCGAAATACAATCTATGATCAACGAGAATATCAGCTGCAAGCTTGGCAGGCCCTAGAAGCACCATTTGGTATCCCTGCGGCGGGGGCGCGGTATTGGTGACCTTCATCCAGTATATCTCGCTCAGAAGCCTGCCAGCCAGAATTGTGACTAAAACCGCTCCCACTATCATTATTACGAGGAGGATCGTGGAAAGGCGGGTGAAGGGCCGAGACTGCAAGTAGGCCGTCACCCCGCCAATGCCCGTCTATACTAGGTTTCTGAGAGTTCTTATCTCTCTTTTTGATGTTGAGCGGATATAGGAATAAAAGATACGTTTACCCGAACTTACCGCGTTGCGCCCGACCGATGCATGGTGCACTTAAACCCCGGCTACGTGGGATAAGTCCTGGCCCTAACTAGGCCTACCTAACCCCATGGCCGGGGCTAGTGTATTGGGGCTTCGGCGCCCCCTGCAGCGCCTCGCTAGAAGGCGCGGATCGGCGAAGGTTTACCGGAAGGTCGCGAGAACTCTGGAGCCACGTAAAAGCCTAGTTGACCTGGGCTGCCGCCCTCTTCTTGCGCCAGTAGAACCACAACGTCTTCTTCCTGCGCTCCTCGTAGGCCCTGGCCTCCTCAAGGGCACCGGGCATCTCCGGCAACGCGTACCTGTTGCCGGGCAGTTCCAGTATTAGGCCCTTGTCCAGTAGCTTGTAGAGGGCTCTCCTAAGCCTGTCCTCGCCGGCTATGCCGCTGAAGGTCTCCCTGAGCTCCTGCCAGTCCATGGGCCTCCCCTTCTCCCTGAGCACATCTACTACCAGCTTCTGCAACTCGTCGTCGTGGGGCGCCATCATCACCACGACGTCCTCATCCTCGTAGAGTACTTTTAGCTTCACGTCTTTCTCACCCTATAGATAATATTCGCCGTTTGTGTTTATAAACATTTCCTTAATCAATCATACCTATCCCCTATACATAAGCCCCCCACACAATGTTTCAATGCTGATTTTTATCATAATCTGAAATGTAAACCATATTTAACAGTGTTTACCCATCCCACAAGAAACCCCCCTACTAACAATATAATACCGTTAAAAAGGATCATGTACCAATAAGGTGTGAGATGAATCATAATGACTGACCCCCTTCTACGCTCTCCGGGCAGCACCGTGGTACTCCTGGGAAACGAGGCCATAGCCAGGGGAGCCATAGAGGCCGGGATAGGCTGGGCCTCAGCCTACCCCGGGACGCCGTCCACCGAGATAGTGGAGGCACTCCACAGGGTGGCCAAGCAGCTCGGCATCCACGTTGAGTGGAGCACCAATGAGAAGGTGGCCTTCGAGGCCGCCTATGCCGCCGCCATGGCGGGGGTGAGGAGCCTCACAGCCATGAAGCACGTCGGCGTGAACGTGGCGGCAGACCCCCTGATGACCTCCGCCTACACGGGCGTCGAGGAGGGCTTCGTCATAGTCACCGCCGACGACCCAGGCATGTGGAGTAGCCAGAACGAGCAGGACAACAGGTGGTACGGCCTCCACGCCTTCATACCGGTGTTCGAGCCCTACTCCCCCACCGAGGCCAAAGATCTAGCCAGAGAGGTCTTCGAGTTCAGCAGCAGGATGAAGCACCCGGCCTTCCTGAGAACCACGACAAGGGTCTCGCACACCAGGGGCCCCGTAACCCTCTCTGAGCCCCGGAAACCCTTGGCGACGGGGTCCTTTAGGAAGCAGCCTGAGCGCTGGACCATCGTGCCAGCCCACGCCAGGGTGCTGAGAAGGAGGATGCTGGAGCGCTGGGAGAAGATAGGGGAGGAGGTGGAGAGGTTCCCCTTCAACAGGGTTGAGAGGCACGGAACCGAGGTGGCGGTGATAGCGTCCGGCATAGCCTACGGCCACGTGATCGACGCGTTGGAGGAGCTGGGTGTAAGGGACCAAGTCACAGTGCTCAAGCTGGCCACCACTGTGCCAGCCCCTAGGAAGCTGATCCTCGACGTTCTCTCAAGCCACAAGAGGGTGCTGGTGGTGGAGGAGCTGGAGCCCATCATAGAGTGGGAAGCCAAGCGCATAGCCTACGAGGAGAGACTCGACACCGAGATCCACGGTAAGGACTACGTGCCCAGGGTGGGTGAACTTACACTTCACCGTGTCGCCTCGGCGATAGCCGAGTACCTGGGCCTAGGCGGGGTGCCCTGGAGGCCTGTGGACCACGAGCCCAAGGTGAAGCCGCCGCCCAGGCCTCCGACCCTCTGCCCCGGCTGCCCCCATAGGGGCCTTTTCTACGCCTTGAGGAGGGCAGTGAACAGGGCCGGGGTAAAGCCCATCTACAGCGGCGACATAGGCTGCTACAGCCTCGCAGTGCTACCGCCATTCAGGATGCAGGACACAATGATAGAGATGGGCGGCAGCGTGGGGCTGGCCAACGGCTTCGCCCACGTCGACAGGGAGAAGATACCGGTGGCCACCATAGGCGACTCCACCTTCTTCCACGCAGGGATACCGGGCCTGATCAACGCGGTCTACAACAGGTCTCCCATGCTGGTGGTGGTCCTAGACAACAGGGTCACCGCCATGACGGGGCACCAGCCCCACCCGGGCACCGGCTTCTACCCCACCGGCGAGCCGGCGCCCGTGGTGAGCATAGAGAACGTGGCCCGCGGCGTAGGCATAGAGTACGTGGAGACTGTAGACCCCTTCAACCTGGAGGAGACCGAGAAGGCTGTGCAGGGCGCTCTAGACCACATCAGGAGGACAGGCAAACCCGCGGTGGTGGTGTCTAAGAGGGCGTGCACCCTCCTGGTAGACGCGGCAGCCAGGAGGAAAGGCGTAGAGGCACCCCTATACACAGTGGACCAGGACAAGTGTACGGGGTGCGGGATATGCTACAACGCCTTCAGCTGCCCAGCCATATCGCCCATAAACGGAGGCAAAGCCGCCATAGACCCAACACTTTGCACGGGCTGCGGCGTCTGCGTCCAGGTATGCCCCCACGACGCCATAGTGCTTGAGAGGCCGGGCGACCCGGAGTGGGAGAAACTATGGTTCTAGAGGGGTGATGCAGGTGTCCAGGCTAAACGTGCTCCTAGCAGGAGTGGGCGGCCAGGGCCTCATAACCCTAGCCTCCGTGATGGCCAAGGCGGGAGTGATCGAGGGTACCAAGGTCCTCGTGGCGGAGACCCATGGTCTCAGCCAGAGGGGCGGCAGCGTCGAGGTCCACGTCAGGTTCGGCAGGGTAGAGTCGCCCCTAATACCGCCCGGCGGCGCCCACGTGGTGGTTGCTCTCGAAGCCATAGAGGCCCTTAGGAGCCTGAAGTACATGAACCACTCGACACTGGTGCTGGTCAACAGGAGGGTTATACGGCCCAACCTCCCGGGAGTCAAGGCGCCCAGCCTCGAAGAGATACTGGAGGAGCTAGGCAAGGCTGGCGTAAAGGTGCTAGACATCCCGGCGACCGACCTGGCCATAAGGGCTGGCAGCAGCCTGGCGGCCAACATGGTGATGCTGGGAGCCCTTCTGGCCACCGGGGCCCTGGACGGCTACATCTCCAGGGGCGGCGTGGAGAAGGTTCTGGAAACAATGCCTCCCAGGTGGCGCAGAGTCAACCTGGAGGCCCTCAGGCTAGGCTACGGCGCGCTCAGGGAAACCGAGGCTTAGCGCCTCCCCAGCGCCCAGTAGCCTACCGCCACGACGACCAGTGCCACGAGTAATGCCAGGCCTAGCCTAGCCAGAGCCCATTCCTTGCCTTCTCCCTCTTTCCCGGTAGTCGTTGTTGTCGCTGTCGTGGCCGTAGTAGTGGTTGTAGTAGTCGTAGTTGTGGTCGTCGTTGTGGTTGTAGTTGTTGTCCCTGTGGGTGTCGTCGTGGTCTCGGGTGTCAATATACTAGTCGACTCGCCGTCCACAAACACCACTAGGCCGTGGATCTCCACGGTCATGTTGCCAGCCAGCGGTATGAGGGCTAGCCTGAGCTTCTCGGGAATCCCCGACATGTTGTAGCTGTAGCTTCTCGCCTCGCCGTTGAGTGTCACATTCATGGATCGCTTCTCCAGGTCTACGGCAACCGTCACGTTGAGGGTCTCGTTGATCTCCACGGGTCTAAGCTGTACCCAGGTGTTCTGGTCCCCCCGCATCACGTACATGGTGGCGGAACCCCTCGAGTAAACTACTATGACTCCTAGCCTGTAGGGTCCCTTGGCCAGGGCGACCTCGAATCCCGAGGACCCCGTTACGCTGGTTACGGTGAAGACTACGCTGAACCCAGCGCTCCTCTCGGGCCGCACCTCCCAGTCCCTGAGGGTCCTGCCGGGACCCAAGACCTCTGACCCGCTGGATACCAGGGACCCCGCCAGGAACGCTGCGGCCAGCAGGAGCACCATCATGCCCTGTGCTTTGGCCCTCACTGGCTGCACCCGCCGGGGAAGAGAGGTGCGCCCGTGGCAAATTAATGGGATCCCAGGGCACCTTACAGGAAGACGGCTGCCGCCGAAACGAAGCCCATCATGTGGTCCTCTAGCTCGGAGATGGCCTCTATCACTGCCCTGACGATATCGCCTGCCTGGAGCTTCTCGTGATCCTCGAAGACCAGGCCGTGGACGTATATTATGGGCCTGCGGCCAGAGTCCCTGCTGAGCACCGGTATCACCTCGACGCTGAGGCCGAGTTCCCGAAACCCTTCGGCGGCCTCCATGGCTTTGCTGAGGGCCGAGGAAGCCCCGTTGGAGGCCTTGCCGTAGAGGACCAGTATTTTGAGCGTGTTATGCGCCATGGCTAGCTCCACCATCATGCTCGTCTAGTATCGGTTTAAAGCGGTGGGGCCCATGCCGCTTCAAAAATAATAGCTTCGAGGGGCAAGGTTACGAACCGGTGCTGGGCGGGTGCCTGTGTACGTGGAGGTCGGCGGCTCCTGGGTGCTAATCAGGGACATATCTACGGGCGAGGCGAGAAGCTACGGTATGGTGGGGGAGGAGGCTTCGCCGAAGCGGCCACGCCACTGCGTGAAAGTGCCTGTCGACTCCACCAAGGTCTCAAAGCTCATAGCTGAGCTGGTCAAGGCTGGCGTGGAGGCCGAGGTTTTCCTAGACCCGCACCGTAATGGCGTCGACTACTATGCTAGCGTGTGCAGCGACGATAGGCGGGTGGCCAGGAGGCACGCGGAGAGGGTGAGGAGAATAGCTGGGAGGATAGGCGCTCTCCTTGAGGAGTAGGTGGCCCTGGCTTGAGGTGCGAGGTCTGCTGGGAGGCCGAGGCAACCCATAAGTGCCGGCTGTGTGGGCGCAGCGTATGCCCGGCCCACCTGGACGCGGCCCGTGGCATATGCTCCTTCTGCGCCGAGGCCCTCTGCCAGGTATGCGGCGAGCAGCTCTCCATAACCCATTGTGCAGTCTGCGGCAGGCTGGTATGCCTCGACTGCGGCGTCCAGGTTGACACGGTGCTACACGTGTGCCGCCCCTGCTACACGTCTCTGGGCGGAAGGAGCGGGGTCCTGGCCCGCCTCAGAGATGCGGGGAAGCCGCCTCGCATGCCCGGCATAAGGGAGTTCGTGGAGAAGATACTGGAGACCCGTAAGGGGAGTGGCGGGGAATAAAATTCTTTAACTATACGTGGCCCCGAATTGGTGGGGCTACCTCATGGCTGTGAACGCCGTTCTCGATGCACGGAAATTTGCAGAGGCCGTGTCGCGCCGGCTCTACGGCGTGGAGGCGCCAGCCCAGCCTGATGCAGCCACGAGCAAGGCGCTGGCCCTGACCTACAGGCTTGCAGGTGTCGCAGAGGCCGTGAACAGGGTTCTCGGCTACCTTCACTGCCTGGCGGGCGAGTGCCTCTCGGCCGGGGACAGCGTTATCTGTAGAGCCCCGTTCAAGTGGTACATATCCTCCTGGGGGCAGGGCTTTACGGCGACTAGGATGAAGTACGGGATGTTCGTCTCATACACCGCTGGTAACGGCGGGCCCAGACTCGTGGTCGGCGACAGGCAGTATAAAATAATCTTCGAGGCCGACAGGGTCAGGATCTGTAGGGGCGACTACTGCCTCGACGTGGATCCCGTGAATCTGGAGGAGGTCAAGTCCAAGTACTCGGACATCAAATACCTGCTGAGGACCGCTGAGGGCGTTGTGAGGAATATCCATGAAAGGTTCGAGGAGCACGTCAGGATAAACAGGATAGAGTGTGAGGGCCTCTAGACTCCTCACATCTCACCCAGCTTCTCCAGGATGCTGCCAAGTTTTTTCATCATGATCTTCCTCTCGATGCTGGCCACCATCCTCCTAGTGCTGATAACAGCGTCGGGGTTGACGCTTATACTGTCGATGCCGCGGCTGACGAGGAACTCCACTATTTCCGGGTAGACACTGGGCGCCTGGCCGCATATCGAGACTGTGGCGCCGTGCCTGTGGGCCTCTTTTATCAGAATCTCTATGGCCTTCAGCACGGCAGGGTCCCTCTCGTCGAAGTAGCCCATCTCGGCCAGCAGAGGCGAGTCCCTGTCAACGCCTAGGACCAGCTGTGTTAGGTCGTTGCTCCCGATGCTGAACCCGTCGACGAGCTTAGCGAACTCGCCGGCCAGCAGCACTATGGAGGGCACCTCGGCCATGAGCCATATTTTGAAGTCCTTGCCCCTGCCCAGGCCCTCCTCCTCCATTATCCTGAGGGCCCTCTCCACCTCCCACGTGGTTCTTACGAAGGGCAGCATGACCCAGACGTTCTTGAAGCCCATCTCCTCTCTGACCTTCCTGATGGCCCTGACCTCCAGTCTGAAGGCGGGCTCGTAGTGGGGGTGGATGTACCTGGAGACACCCCTCCAGCCCAGCATAGGGTTCCTCTCATCAGGCTCGTACTTCTCTCCTCCCTTGAGTCCCTTGTACTCGTTGGTCTTGAAGTCGCTGAACCTCACCACTACGGGGCGCGGGTATATGGCTGAGGCCACCCTGGCAATGCCTTCGGCCAGCTTGTCGACGAATTCCTGCCCTCTGCCCTGCTCGTAGAGGTACATGGGGTGGTAGCCGACCCAGTCGCTTATGATGAACTCTATTCTCATCAGCCCTATGCCGTCGAAGGGCAGATGCTTGTACCTGTCGATGGCGTCGGGCTCGCCCAGGTTCATGTAGATCCTCGTAGCGGTCACGGGGAACAGCTGGTCCAGGTACTCTCTGGGTATCCCTGTGACGCCAGGGACCTCTGCTTCAGCCCTCTTCTCGAGGGCGACTCTGCCCTTATAGACGACGCCCCTGCTGCCGTCCACCGTCACCACCGTGCCGGTCCTGATCACCTTGGTGCCCTCCCTGGTGCCTACCACGGCCGGTATACCCAGCTCTCTGCTCACGATGGCGGCGTGGCTCGTCATGCCGCCCTCGTCGGTCACTATGGCTGCCGCCTTCTTCATGAGGGGGACCCAGTCAGGGTCTGTCATCCTGGTGACCAGTATGTCGCCCTCCTTGAAGGCCGCCGCCTCCTCCCCGTGGGGGTCTAGTATCACCCTGGCCACGCCCGACGCCGCGCCGGGGCTGGCTGGCAGCCCTCTGACCAGCACCTCGGCTTTCCCCACGTCTACGACTCCCTCCTCGGCGGGCTTGGCCTCCTCGGCCTTCCTGGCGCTCCACACGGTCTCCGGCCTCGCCTGGACTATGTAGACGTTCTGGGGGAAGGGTAGGTTCTCGTCTATGGCCCACTCTATGTCCATGGCCTTCCCGTAGTGCTGCTCAATCTTTTTGGCGTATTCGGCCAGCTTGATGATCTCCTCGTCGGTGAGGCATGGTGCGTTGGCCTTTTCGGGCGGCAGCTTGACCACCTTGTTGCCGCCCTTCTCGGGGTCGTATACTATTGCTATCTCCTTGTTGTTGATCCTCTTCTCCAGTATCCTGAGGGTTTTCTTGTCCACAACGAACTCGTCGGGTGTCACCTTGCCGCCTACCACTGATTCGCCGAGGCCCCAAGCCCCCTCTATGACGATGACGTTCCTGTCGCCCGAGACGGGGTGGAGGGTGAACATAACGCCCGCGCTGCGGGCCTGCACCATCTTTTGAACTGTGACGGACATGTAGGCCTTCTCGTGAGGTATGCCCTGGGCCACCCTATAGAATATGGCCCTGGGTGTGAAGAGGCTGGCCCAGCACCGCTTAACCTTCTCTATAACCTCGTCCTCCCCCCGCACGTTGAGGAAACTCTCCTGCTGGCCAGCGAAGCTGGCCTCGGGCAGGTCCTCGGCTGTAGCCGAGCTCCTCACGGCTACGAGGGGGTCGTCTTCGCCCAGCCTTTCAGCGAGTCTCCGGTAGTACTCGGCGATCTTGCCAGCTATGTCGGAGGGCATATCGGTGGCCATGATCATTTCGCGTATCTTCTTGCTGGCCTCCTCCAGTGCGTTGGTGTCGTTGACGTCGAGGCTGCGGAGGATCTCGTCGATCCTCTCCTTGAGGCCCGACTTCTCGACGAAGACCTGGTAAGCATATGCCGTGACGGCGAACCCGGGTGGGACGGGTATCCCTATGTTGAGGAGTTCGCCGAGGTTAGCGTTCTTCCCCCCTACTAGGAGGGTGTCTTTTGCACGAACCTCTTCCAACCAAACTATGAGGGGTTTCAACTCTGCGCACCTCGGGGCGTGTTGAGGGTGTGCCGAATAATACTAGTGTAGTAGCCTCCTAAAAATTATTCCAATTAACCTTAATTATTAATTCAAAAAGATTCTATTTTTAGTGATAAATTTCAGCCGGCCGCCGAAAACGTTAGGGGCCGGCTGCCTCCTTCGCCTCCTCGCCCGCCGAGACGTAGCTGGGGAGCTGCGGGAAGGACTCCTTGAGCCTCTGCTCCGCGACGGCTGCAGCCTCCTTGAGTATCTTCCTGGCCTCCTCGCTGGCCGCGTAGTACTCGGGGCTCACGCCGGTGAACTGGCCCGCCTCCATGACTACCTGGTGTAGCACCTCCTCCAGCTCGCTGAGCTCTAGGCTGAGCTCCGGCATTATGCCGCGCAGCGCGGTCTTCAGCTCCTTGACTACACCCAGCACGGGTCCCACGGCGACCGCTATTTCGCCTATCTCCTGTATGGTCTCGAGCCTCAGGGTCACGTGCTCCAGGGCCACCCGGGTGGCCATCACCTGCCTAACCAGCTTCCTTATCTCAGCCACCTCGGCGGCGTACATGGCGGCCCTGGCCTTGTCCTTGGCTATGTGGGCCTCCACCACCTTCTCGAAGAGAACCCTGTCCCTCTCCTGCATCCTGGAGATAAACATGTCAAGCCTGCCCAGAACCATCCTCAGCCTATAGTTGGCGTAGGCTATCCTGCGCCTAAGGGGCTCCTTGGGCTTGAAAGCATCCCTAAGCTTGTCGGATAGGGTTGGACCCCTGTTCCCTCCGTTCCAGATTTTGTCGAAGTTGTTTATACCCACCATTTCTGCACCTCGGAAAATATGTTTCTCTCGGGGCGTGTTTAAAAGGGTATAGGCTTTTCTGCCTCAACTACGGCTTAGTTAAAATACTCCGACAACAATTGTATTGGTCGGGGATCGTTTTGAAGCCCCGAATAACAATATATGTAAGCGGCCCCGAGGTCGTGCTCGCCAACAGCGACACCAAGCCCCTCAAGATCAAAGCCCTGGAACTCGAGTACGAGATCACCACGAGGAGCGTCGAACCCACACTCCCCTACGAGGAGGAAAGCACCGTCGCTCCCGTCAGGCTCATGCATGAGCGCGAGGAGCTCAACATAACCCTGGACCCCGGCGGAACCTACAGGTACTACTTCGGCGCCACCGAGAAGCTGAAAAGCGCCACCGTGGTCGTGGAGGTAGGCGACGAGGAGCTCAGGATAACCCAGAGAATAAAGAAGCCGGAGGAAGAGGAGGAGGGGGAGAAAGAGTAATAGGGTCATGGCCAGCCGGGGTATCCTTGGCGATGATGTACGCGCCGGAATCGTCGGAGCCCTCCACGGGCTGTGGCGAGGGAATCCTCCTAGCTGAGCCCGGCGCTAGTGCTTAATAACGGCGGCACAGAACCACCCCCTGTGTGGATGAGGAGAATTGCACGTCGGCGAGTGGTGAGCGCCCTCCACCGGCACCGACACACTAGCCGCGCTCCATGCCGGCGATCCTTCTCAGTATGTCGGTCCTCGTGATTATCCCCTTGGGCGTGTTCATGGCGTCGACGACCAGGAGCCTGCCCACGTTGTGCTCGTTCATCAGCCTGATGGCCCTCAGTATGTCGTCGTCCTCCCTTATAGTTACTATCCTTTTACGCATCAGGTCCCTGACCCTGGACTCTATCCTCCCCTCCACAATGGCGCGGGTCAGGTCGGCCTCGGTTAGTATGCCCACCACCTTGTCGCCCTCGAAGACCGGAGCGCCCCGGATCCCGTGCTCGTACAGGATCCTGGCAGCCTCTCGGAGCGACATGTCGGGCTCCAGCTTCACGAGGCCCTTGGAGGCAAGGGCTATGACGGGCTCGCGGGGTATGCTGACGAACCTCTTGACGATCACCGACACCTGGCTGGCCCTCCTGTCGACGTCGGCCACCTCGCCCTCTATGAAGAGCCTAGAGTACTCGGTGGGGCCCACCTTGATGGTGTCGCCCGGCCTGAGCTGGTACAGGTTGCCTATGACCCTGAAGACGGCCTTGCCGCCCTCAGGGTTCAGGGGGTCCAATATCTCTATACTGGTGACCACTAGGTTGGTCTCCTCGCCGTCCTTGTAGATCTTCATGTACGCCGTGGTGGGCTGCAGGGCAGGGAGCTTCATGACCTCGTAGGCCTTGAGGGTCGGTATGTAGCCGCCGCTGGGCCCCGTCTTGGAGCTGACGAGTCCCAGGGCCTTCAACCCTATTATGATGTTCCTGACGGTGCCCTCGTCCTTCCCCACAAGCTCGGCTACCTCCTTACTCTTGATCATCTTCTTGTGCCTATTGTACAGCTCTATGAGGGCTGAGAGTATCTCCCTCTGCGTCGGTGTTAACTGGTACACTTTGAGCACCCCTGATTTTCACATTTATAATGCAATTATCAATATTTAAAATTTACACGGTCACGGCAATGATAGGGGTTAACGGTGTTAAAAATAAGGGTTAGGAGGCCTCCCTGGCCTGCCTCCGGGGCTTCGCGCTGAGCACCTGGCCCAGCAGGCGGCCTGGGACCCGGAACACGTCACGTGCAATCGAGGCTATGTACTCGTCGTCCGGCGTACTCTTGTCCACGCCTATCTTCACGCTGAGGGCCTGCTTCAAGGCCTCCTTAGAGGTGCGGCTCCTCACCTGCCCCCTCGCTATGGCCTCCGCCACCCTGAAGGCCACGTAGAACCTGGAGTACTTCTTCACAGTCTCCGCGTGTTCGGGGAAAACCTGGGGGATCCTCCTGAGGAGGGAGAGGAACTCGTCCTCGCCCAGGAGGCCGAAGATCTGTCGGGTGAAGTAGACTCTCAGCATCCTGGCAAGCGTGTTCTGGTCCAGTCCGCCGAGCTTCTCCTCCACTATCCTCTTGGCGTCCTCCTCCCTGGACTCAAGTATGCTGTCGCCCAGCTCCTCGTAGAGCTCCTCCTTGTAGAAGTACTTGTCAAAGATCTCGGCGTACTCCTCGTGAAGACCCAGGCCGTACTTGCCCACTACGTAGAGGCTTGCCAGCTCCTTATCGTAGAGGTCTGGCGGCTTGGCCTTGCCTCTAAGAGGCTCCAGCCTTGCCTTGTCATAGGCGTCGCGGAGCATCTCGGCGAGCTCCTCTCTGCTCCCCGGAGGCCGGGATATAAGGTTGTCCCACAGCGATATGAGGAGCTCTATCCTCCTCCTATACGGGTTTCTCCCTCCTTTTTCTCGCACCCTCTATCCACCTCTCGAGCAGCCTTTTCAGCGCGGTATTGACCCCCTGAAGGGGTGAGTACACTCTAACCCTCCAGCCCTTGGCCGGGTACAGGATGGCTTTAACGTTTACGCCATTTATACGGAAAAACAAGTATATTCTGTTTTTGGAAACCTTCACCTTGTCAAGCGTGGAGCCAGGCCACTTCCTCTTGACCTCCGCCACCATCCTCGGCATCTCCTCCACGAGCCTGGACCACAAGCACCTCCCCTCCCTAGCCCCTCAGCCTTAGGGATCCCCAGGTCTTGGCCGCCTCTATGAGCCAGCCCGCCAGGATCCTAGCTATGATCCTCCTGGCCGACTCCGCGTCGTAGCCAGCCACCCCATACGCCTCCTCAACAGCCTCGCGCGCCAGCTCGGGGTCGACGCGGCTCAGGAAGTAGAGTGTGAGTTCCTCCAAAGCATCTGCGAGGCTGAGCCTCCCGTCGCTGTCTCTGAGAAGCTGTTCCAGCTTCTCGAAGTCCTCGCTCCTGAGCACCACGCTGCCCTCCTCGCCCCTGCCCCTCTTCTTTGCCTTCTCCCAGTACTTGAAGAGGGGGTCGTAGTCCCCCACTATGCTGCCGTTGGCTAGCAGCGGCCTTCTCTCATCCATGGCTCCACTCTCTGGGCTGGGAAAATAGGTGCTTTGGAGGCTCATAAAAATCTCTGTTAACACCCTGGTTAGGGGTGCTCTATGCCCAGGGTCTTGAAGTAGCTGGAGTAGAGGCTGGAGACGCGGGCAGTCCACCTCGGCAGATCCTCGGGTGACGCCGGGTATTCCAGGTAGAGCTGCCTCACCTTCTTCATGTAGTCTGCCACCGTCTTGAGCTTCAGGAGCAGTGTCGGCTTCCCGAGGCCCATTATTATCCTAACTATTTTGTCCCAGGCGCTTATCCTGAGCTGGCCCGAGGCGCTGGTCTCGTAGGTGTCCTGCTCCCGTATGAGGCGTTTCGCCATCCCGTAGCTGAGCTCCTCGTCGCTGAGCTGCTGGAGGAATATCCTGAAGATGTCGAGGGCTGCCTGCTTCGCCCCAACATTCTCCATGTACTCGACGTTGAGGCTCCACAGGGTCTTCTCGCTCCAGTCCCCGGTCTCCACAGCCTTCTCGACAGCATTGGCGGCGTACCTGGCGGCTTTCATCGAGTAGCTCATGCCGCCGCCGTGGACCGGGTTCACGGTGTAGCCAGCATCGCCTATGGCTATGACGCCGGGGCCCACCATGGTATTGGCTGGCCTTCTTGTGGGCAGGGGTGCCCCGGCGGCGTTGAGTATCCTGGTGGTGGGCTTCAGTTCGGGCCTCCTGACTAGGGTCTCATAGAATATGTCGCGGGGGTTCGGGTACCCCTTGCCGGCCTGGACTCCTAGTCCTGCGTTGACC
>WAQK01000033.1 GCA_015520265.1 Pyrodictiaceae archaeon
CCCGACCCGGCCATAGCGGCCGGGCAACACCCGGACTCATCCCGAACCCGGAAGTTAAGCCGGCCGCGTTGGGGCGCCCCGTGTGGTCCGAGAGGCCACGCAGGGCCCCCAAGCTGGGATCGGGCCGCCTCAACAACTTCTTCTCGCCTATCAGCCTGAGCAGCTTGGCACACAGCTCCAGGCTAGGCCTACGCTCACCCCTCCTCAATTAGAAGTAATACCCAGGTCGCGGGGCTCTATCCTGTTCTAACAAGGTAGGGCAATATAGAGTGGGGGTTAGCCTGTGTTTTGGTGGAATAATTGTTTTATGGTTTTTCTGTGAATATTTGTAGATAGGTGTGTTGGCTATATCGGAGACTAGGCCCAGCATGCCCGGTATACTGGCCGTGGCTGCAGCTGCGCTTATAGTTTTCAGTGCAGTGAGCATGTCTGAGGGCATCTATCTGGTGTTCGTTGGTAGCAGTGCTGGGTTCTCAGTATCGCCGCGTCCACGCTCACTAGTAACCGGTGTGTCTCTGCTTGTTTTGGGAGGCATGAAGCTCTTCGGAGGGATTTCTCTGCTCTACTATAGTAGGATGGGTGCTCAGATGGTTCTGGCTGCCATGGCATCCGACTTCGCTGTCCTGCTTATCATGGGGGTCGCATCTATGCTGTTTATACACGTGTTTTTCACGAGTTTAATCGTGTTCCTGCTGGCCCGTTGCTGGAGGTACTTGGTCTAGGTGCGACGGGTACAATGCTCGGTTGCTGCGGGCGGCTCCATTGTTTGGTGTACTGTATAGTTGTTTCTGGGCATGGAAATTGTCAATCGTTTAATCCTGTCTAGGTGTGGTAGGGAAATAGTATATTCCCTTTGTGGTCATGGTGAAACACTTTTCATGTATGCTTATGTGTAGCGGTTGGGATTGTGAAGGATCCTACATCTTTAAATTATAACGCCGCGTAATTTGAAGTGCCGGGTTGACCTGTTATGAGGATGGACCTATGCGTCGCTTACAAGATACTAAACTGTCTTAGGAATATGGGTGGCTCGGCGAACCTCACCCAGCTGATAAGGTGCTCCAAAAGTAGCGCGACTACCGTTACGAGATATGTGGAGATACTGAAGCAAACTAAACTAATAGTCGAGGATAATGGCGGGAGGGAGAGGGTCTTCAAGCTTACCAGCAGGGGTGAGGATTTTGTTTTGACCTTCACCAAGCTACTCTCAATAATTAAGGAGAAGGCCTGAGGACTGCAGGGTCTCCACGGTACTGCTCAGGATCTATCCCCCTAGGCCTCCGGGCCACGAGGAACCCCGTGGTAGGCGACGCTGTTTGGACTAGGTCGACGTCCTCGAAGAATGCCCATAGCATCGCGGCGGTGTCGGCCAGCCCCCAGAAGTGGACCTCGAAGCCCACCCTTTCTCCGCTACTGAGATCGACAAGCATCCTCTTGAACATGCCACGCTTAACGTCGTAGCTGGAGTGCAGCGATAGCACCGTGTGCTCGTCATCCACCCTCTCGGCGAGTATCTGCTTATACCCCGCCCTATAGAATATATTGTAAATCCTGTCTGTCTCCTCCACTAGGAGCACGCCGTCGCTAGGCAATATGCTTGCCACCGAGGAGGCGAACCTCACCATATCCCAGGGGCTGAAGTGGGGTGTCGAGTACCCGTAGAGGAGGGCTAAGTCAGCCTCTAGGCTGAGCCTATGTAGCTCTCTGGCATCGCCTACCAGGGTCCGCGCGTTTCCGCCAAGCTCAAGCCTTGCCAGCTTCTCTGCCTTCTCCAGGGCGCCGGGTCTGAGATCCACTATGGTCAGCGAGACGTCTATTCCCCTGTTTTTCAGGGCCTTGGCTAGGGCTACGCCTCCTATACCTGTACCTCCGCACACGTCGAGTACGCGTACGCTTCTCCTGGACCCTGTCAGTTGTCTAAGCCAGGGATGCTCCAACAGCTTCGCGAAATCCTCTATACCCTTCTCTAGCCTACGTCTCCCCTCAGCGCTCCAGGGATCCTCGACCCAACCCATGAGCCCCAATACTTTGTCTAGCCTCTCGGCTAACTCCCTGGACACAGCGTCCACCGTTTCAGATACATGTATGGGTGGCGATGTATATCAATGATCGGGTAAGCCTACAACACTGCGTCAGGAGAAGCTGCGAACCCCGTTAATGAGTGAGGCTAGGAGAACGGCAAGCAGCGTATTAAAACCCGTCAGGCCCAGCCGCCACCTAGTGCGGCTATGGTTAGATAGTGCTCGTACTCCTCCCGGTCTCTTGGAGTAGTCTTCCTCTCAGGCGCCAACCGGGGCTTCTCGACTATTACCTTATTCTGGATCACGGATGTCCCCCACAAATGTCTATATACCTCGACTATATATATGGGTTATGTCTAAAGAGATTCTAGACGATCGCCGAAATAACGTCGTCCTAACCCCGGGACGCTGGGCCCCATATCAATAAGTATATGGTTTTCCCGCAGATTTTTCAATAAATTTTTGTTAGTTGCGGAATAGTTTTTATATCTTAGTAGTGTCTCTTGACATGGTGAACCTATTGGCTACGCCGAAAAAGGTGCTCATCCTGGGCGGAGGCACCGGCGGCCTCATAATCTCCAATGAGCTGCGAAAACTGCTGAGCAGCGGGGAGGCCGAGATCACTGTGGTTGACAGGAACGAACGGTCAGAGTTCAGGCCCTCCTATCTCTACGTGGCCTTCGGCTACAGGGAGCCTCATCAGGTTTCCCTGCCCCTAAGCCTCCTGGAGAGGAAGGGGATAAGGTTCGTGCAGGCTGAGGTCCAAGGGATCGATGCCGCTAACAGGAGTGTGGAGACGAGTGTGGGTACCATGGACTATGACATCCTGGTGGTATCGCTTGGAGCCGAGACGGTGGACATAGGGTACCCCAGCCCCTGGGAACTAAACCTGGCCCTGAAGACCAGGGAGGCCCTTGCCGGCTTTAAGGGTGGAACCCTGGTTGTGGGGATTCACAGCAACCCTTACAGGTGCCCGCCCGCGCCCTACGAGACAGCTATGCTGGCCCACTTCTACCTAGAAACCAGAGGGTTGAGGGACAGGTCGAGGATATTGATTGTCAGCACTATGAAGAGGCCCTTCGAGAACTTCGGCCCCCTTGCAGCTAAGATGATGAGCCAGATGCTGGAGGAGATGGGCATAGAGCACATAGGGGTTGGAGGCTCTCCAGCGATAACCAGTATTGAGGACAACGTCCTCGAGGCGGCGACTGGCGAGAGGATAAAGTTCGACGCCGCCTTCATAGTGCCTCCCCACAGAGCGCCCAAACCTGTGGCCGAGAGCGAGCTGGTGAAGAACGGCTGGGCAGCCGCCAGGAACCCGGCCCACGGCGACTTCAGGTCGGAGAAGTACGACGATGTCTATGTGGTGGGCGACGTTGTGGCTCCCAACGTGCCCCTAGGCATGGCTGGAACCATACTGCACAGCTACTCGCCCTACGTGGTCAGCAATATAGTGGCAGACGTGAAGGGTGTCTCGATAGGCCAGCCAACCTTCCGCGTCTTCGGCACCTGCGCCCTGGATGTAGGAGGCTTCGGCATGGCCGCTGCCTGCGACTTCACACCCTTCGTCCAGAAAAAGAAGCCCTATCCCGACTGCTTCTTCCTGCCCCCCGCCAAGCCTGTAAGGATCTTCAAGGAGTTTTTCGAGAAAATGTACTTCGCATGGCTGCTGGGTGAGGTGCCATGAGCAAGGCGAAAAACTTGTCCGCGGAGGAGTATGAGCAGCTGCTCGCCGAGATAAGGGAGTTGAAGGAGAGGCTGGCCGAGATCGAAGAGGCCCTGCTGCCGCTGAGGCTGCTGGCCGAACATCTGCCACACTTGATGGCGGACCTGCAGGTCTTCAAGGCGTCGGCACCTATAATCTCCATGTTGAACATAATGGATAACACTGATCTCAACGCGCTGGGCATGGCCATGATGGGTGGGATGAGCTGTGGCGGGGAGGCTCTGAGAAAGGTGGCCGAGGAGGGTGCGCCCAGGATAGGCCTACTAGGCATGTTGAAGGCTATGAGGGATCCGGAGGTCCAGAAAGGCCTGGGCCTCATGCTGACGCTGCTGAAGCAGCTGGGCCCCTGCATGGAGAAGAACTTAGAGATGCTGAAGGCAGAGTAGCCTAAAACCAAAACTTTTTCCTACCTCCATTCCACCCGATAACCTATAAGCCGGGACCCACCATATTTCTGGACGGGTGTACTCCATGGTGAAGAAGGGACTTGTTCTACTAGCAGCCTACTTCGTCATCGCCGCGGTTCTCGGGGTGGCTGTCCAGGGATTCGCGGGCCAGGTGTGGAACAGCTGGGTCGACTATAGACCGCCTAGGTTTCACCACCAGTTGTCCCCGAATCCCGGTACACCGCCCCTGGTCAAACGGGTCATAGTGGTGCTGGTGGACGGTGCCCGGCCTGACCTGGTGGAGAAATACGCTACTACCGACGGCTTTACTAGGATAATTAAGGAGGGCTGCTGGTTCGGCAATGCGTGGGCCTACCAGCCATCCTACTCGGTGCCAGCCCGAGCAGCCATAGCCACGGGCCTACCCCACGAAATAACCGGGGTCTCGTCTAACTGGTATGATGGTGGCGAGCTTGGGTTCCCCAACATATTCTCCCTGGCCAAGGAGAAGGGGTTGCGAACAGCCGTCGTCGGCGACTCCTCCGTCTATGGTCTTTTCAAGTCCAGCATAGACACCTACATCGAGGTTGGGGAGACGGCCGAGCATTCGAGGATAGCCGTCGAGGAGGCTATACGGCTACTCAAGAGTAACGACCCTCCTGACCTTCTCTGGATCGGCATGGCCGGTGTAGACAAAGCAGGCCATGAGTACGGAGCAGCCAGTGGGGAATATAGGAGGGCTATTGAGGAGGCTTCACGCCTCCTGGGCATGCTTCTCGACAC
>WAQK01000034.1 GCA_015520265.1 Pyrodictiaceae archaeon
ACCATACTCTTCACGGCAGAGCTCCGGAGCGGCCAAGCTCCTCATCGGCCCCTGAGGAGCCTGGACCTGTACCACAGGGTGAGTCTGCGCCACGTGTAGAGCCAGGCCAGCACGGCCGCCGCGGCTACACCGAGTCTCAGGGCCGCTTCCACGATCCCTGAGCCTCCGGCCAGCACCTTGGAGAGCATCACGTCGAGCACCACCAGGACGGTCAGGAAGCCCGCCCAGCCGTAGGCTAGGAGCGCCAGCACGGGGAGCGCGATCCTCAAGGCTCTGCCCAGACCCATGCCGCCTACCCCCTCTTACTCGGGTAGAGTATCCTGCCGGTGGTGGTGAACACTCTTCCAGCCCCGTGGAGCAGCACCCTGGCCTTGGCCAGGTACCACCCCTTGCGGGGATCGAAGAGGCTGGGGTCGGCGTAGGCCTCCACGACGTCGGCCACCACGAGCTCGGCGTCGCCCACGTCCATGGTGCGCCAAACCCTGGCTCCTATGTAGCCCAGGCACCCCTCCACGTGGGGCACCGGCACCTTCTCCGAGTCGGCGAGCCTGAGGCCTATGAGGCTCACCTTGTCCCTCTCCTCCCCGCTCACAGTCCCCGCTATCCACACGGCGTCCACCATGTCCTCCCCCACCACGTTCACGGTGAAGTAGCCCGACCCCCTCACCAGCCGGTAGGTGAAGGTCTCCCTGTCCAGGGCAAGGGCTATCCTCGGGGGCTCCTCGCTCACCGGGGTAACCCAGGAGGCGGCCATCACGTTGACCCTGTCGCCGTGCTTGGAGACGATTAGGTAGACGGGCCGCGGGTGGAGGATCCTGTGCTGACCCCTCTCCACGCGGCTAAGCATCCCTGCACCCACCATACTATACGTAGGCGCGGAAAATAACCTAGGTGGTTCGCACGGCCCTCACAACGGCCATGAGGATCAGGGGCAGGTTGATCGCCACAATCACCGGCACCAGGGGCATTATCGCCAGGCAGTCGGGCTCGCTGGCCGTGCATGTGTGGCTCCCGAGATGGACGTATATCCCCAGGACGGCCCTGGCCAGCAGGTACGTGGCGGCGGAGGCGAAGATGACTGCGCCGAAGTTTATGTTCCTCCGCTCGGCATAGTAGTATATCGCGGCAAGTATGGCCGACAGGATCAGTATACCGAAGTAGTAGGGCACGCGGAGCACCGGAGTAAACTTGTGTTGCATAGTTAAAAATGCTAACGTTAGCCCTGCCCCGCCCAGGGCTTCTTGTAGGCCGAGCCGTACCCGACATAGATCAGGCTGTCGGGCTGGAGGGCGTTGAGGATCTCGGGCCTGTTGGTGGCCAGCACCAGGGTTACCCCCATTCTCCGGGCCAGGATGCCTATCTTCCTGGCAACCCTCTGCGCGGTCAGGGGGTCCAGGTGGGCGACGAACTCGTCTATGACCATGACGTTGGGCCTCGACGCGAGCATGCTGGCCAGCTTGGCCCTCTCCTTCTGCCCGGTGGAGAGCTCCGAGTACCTGGCCCTGTAGAACACCGCGTCCGACAGGCCCACCATGTTGAGGAGCTCCACCGCCGCCACCATGTCGCGGGTCTTGGAATACATGTGCTCCAGCAGTGTCTCCTCGCCGAAGCCTGGCTCGTGCTCGCCCGGCAGGTAGTATTCTAGCCTGGCGTTGCCGGGAACCCTCACCGTGCCCGAGGTGGGCTTGTACCTCTCGTCGTCGAGGCCCAGGGCGGCGCCTATGATCATTCGGAGGAACGTGGTCTTTCCAGCGCCGGACGCGCCCACCACGGCCGTGACCTCGCCGGGCTCTATGGTCAGCGTCACGTCCTTGAGCACGTACCTCTCCACCAGCCTCCTCTCGACCCCGAAGGCCCTCAGCACGTCCTGGAGGCCCGGCGGAAGCCTCTCCAGGTCCAGGAGGCTGGAGTACTTCTTGGTCAGGCCCTCGACCACTATGGGGCCCTCAAGCCTCTCCACCTCGCCTATCCTGGAGGCGTAGAGCCTGCCGCCGTGCCTCCTGGCGTAGGGGTCGGTCTCCAGGAACCGCCTTATCTTCTCCTCGGCCTCCCGGGTGAGGGGGTAGAAGAGGACCGGCCTCCCGCTGCCCGTCTCCCACAGGTACTTGAACCCGGCCTTCTCGAAGAACGGGTTGTACCGGGCCATCTGGGCTATGGTCTCCACGATGTGCTTCGGCCTCCTCATCTCGGGGACCCTTCTCTCCCTTATCCACTCTAGCGCCATCTTCACCGCCAGCACGCCCAGCCCGTCGCCCCTGTAGTCGGGGTGGACCACGACCCTCGCTATCCTCGCGGCGGCTGTGTTGGCGTTCCTGAGGGCCTCCTCCGCTATTTCCTCGCCCACGGCGGCCCTCGCCAGCCTGGAGGAGCCGTAGAGGCTCACCAGGTCCCTGTACCTGGCCAGGATCTCCCTCCTCTTCTCCAGGGCGAGGGGCCAGTAGGTGGGGTGGAACCAG
>WAQK01000035.1 GCA_015520265.1 Pyrodictiaceae archaeon
CTATTATACTGGTCGCGGCTTCCCCCTATGGTATCAACACACGGCGGAGGCCGATTCACCGTATTATATCATAGAAATTAGCGATTACGAATTCACAGCTGGAGGTGGAGGGTGATGAGAAAGAGAAACATCCTGGCTATGGGTTTAATTTTGGCGGTTTCACTATTGGCAATAAAAGCCTTTATAATTACACCCATCATAGTGTCTAATCCTAAGCCAAAAGAACAAATACCTAAGCTTAGGAGACAACCTATAACGTTCGAGGATGCAGGTGGAACCATTATATCGTATGAGGAGCTTCTCGGCTTCATAGAGTCAAATAGGGTTAACCTGTGGTTTCCATCATGGGTTCCCAAGAATTACCATTTAACCGCTATATGGGCTAGGAAAATTCATGGAAGACTAGACTACCCGGTCATAATGGTATATAGCATCAATGGAATAAAGGACTACAGAGTAATGGAGGAGACTCTGGTAATAGAAGTGAGAGAACCTTCACCTGTGCCTCTCGAAGAGTATGTTGAGATGTGGAATTGGACACCAATATATGATGTAAAGGGAAAGCTAATTGGTATATTAAAAATAGATGCATATTGTACAACATGTAAGTCTAATGAAACGCTACCATTAGCTATAGTTAGATATGATGGATTAGAATACTGGATAAGTTTCAGAGACCCAGCAACACTGAACAAAATAGTTCAATCTATGAGACCAAACAAGGCTATACCATAGATGCTGGCAGAACCACTCAATGCTAGCTAAAAGCAGCCTTGGGAACAAAAGTGTTGAATTTGTTGGTCGTTATTAGTGGTTGAATCCGTGGCGAGCCTTAACACGTCTTGCCAAGTCTCTGGCTATTATCATGAGTTGTACCTCGTTGGTGCCCTCAGCGATCTCGGCGGCCTTGGCGTCCCTGTAGAGCCTCGACACCTTTGATGTCGAGAGTAGGCCGCGGCCGCCCATAACCTGTACAGCCACGCGGGTAGCCTTTACTGCCAGGCGGGCTGCGAGCAGCTTGGCCATAGACGTTAGGAGCAGTATGTTCTCCCCCTTGTCGTGGAGCTCCGCAGCCCTCCGAATCAACGCCTTCACGGCCTCTACTTCGGCCGCCACCTCGGCCAACGGGAAGCTGATCGCCTGGTTCTCGAATATCGGCCGGCCGAACGACCTCCTCTCAAGGGCCCACCTAGCGGCCTCCCATAGGGCCCCCTCAGCTATCCCTAGTGCTATAGATGCGAAGGGGAGGCGGCCCACGCCCAGCCCCACCACGGCTGGTTTGAAGCCCTCATTCTCCCTTCCCAGAACCCTGGTGGCAGGCACCTCCACACCCCTGAGGAACACCCTGGCCAGACCCGTGCCCCTGAAGCCCATGATGTCGAGGGGCTCCCCCACCTCCAGCCCCTTGGCCTTGTCGACCGCGAAAAGCGTCAGAGCCTTGTGCCTCGCCTCAAGGGGCCCTGTGCGGGCCAGGATGATGAACGTGTCCGCGTAGAGGGCGTTGGTTGTGAAGAGCTTTTCTCCCTCCAGCACATAGGCGTCGCCCCTCCTCTCGGCCCGGGTCTCTATGGAGGCCAAGTCGCTGCCAGCCCCGGGCTCTGTGAAAGCCAGGGCCAGGATCCTCTCCCCCCGGGCCGCGGCGGGCAGTATCTCCTTCCTGAGCTCCTCGGAGCCGAACTTCTCCACGAAGTATGCGCTCATGCTGTGGACGAATATTATGTGAGCTATGCTGGGGCTCTCCCTCGCTATCAGCCTAAGGGCGTCCATGAAGTCTGGGAATGGCAGACCCCAGCCACCATACTCCCTCGGTATGGGGAGGCCGAAGACCCCCTGCCCGGCCGCATCGCGGAAGAACCCGGGTGGCGCCATGTTCTCCCTGTCGACCCGCTCCGCGTATCTCGACACTACTTTCTCCACAAAGGAGGACACAACCGCGGAGACGTCGCAGCTCACGGTAGAACACCGTGTCTCTAGAGTAACCGTTAATAATTATCGTTTCCGCTGTTAAACCGAGGTGCCCTTCTATGCCCAGGATAACCAGGATCACGGACACACTATACTGCGTCGACGTCACCCCGCCCGAGCTAGGCGTCCCCTTCATATGCTCCTACGTGGTCGCATCTCAGGGAGAACTGGCTGTCATCGAGACGGGGCCCACCTCATCCGCCGACCTGCTAGTAGAGGCCCTCCAAGAGATCGGGGGAGAAGTTAGGGCCGTTATACCTACCCATATACACCTGGACCACGGCGGAGGGGTCGGCTCCCTGCTCCGACGCCTGGAGAGCGCCAAGGCCTACGTTCACCCCAGAGCCGTGAAACACCTAGTTGACCCAGGCAAGCTCTGGACAGCCGCGAGGGATGCGTTGGGATGGCTGGCCGAGGTCTACCAGGCCCCTGAACCAGCGCCGCCTGAGAGGCTGGTGGCCACCGAGGACGGCATGGAGGTCAGGGTCGGGAGCCTGGAGCTAAGGATCATACATACGCCCGGCCATGCTTCGCACCACCAGTCTGTTATTCTAGGCGACGGTACACTCTTCGTGGGCGACTCGGCCGGGATCTACGTGGCCAGCGAGGACTATATCGTGCCGACAACAATGCCTGTGATCAGGCTAGACCTGTACATGGAGAGCCTGGAGAAGCAGATCGCACTGAACCCCTCGAGGCTCGCCTACACACACTACGGCGTCGCCGAGGACGGCGCCGAGGTGCTCCGGAGGCACAGGGCCCAGGTCGAGGCATGGGTCAAGGGGGTAGCGGAGGCCCTGGACTCGGGGGACGACAGCTACGAATCGGTGCTTGAAAGGATAAAACTGTACGACCCGGAGGCCGAGAAATTGGCCCGGATAGTGGAGATGAGTAGGGCCTACGAGATCCTCGTCCGCCTCTCGGTGGAGGGCCTTGCCATGGAGGTTAGACGCCGGAGGCAGGGCTAGCCTCCCCGCTCTCCAGGTACTCCTTTATTCTCCGCACGAGCTCCCCGGGAAGCTCCACTGCAACCCCCCTCTCCCTGCTAGCAGCAGCTACGACCATCTCACACTCAGCCGCCAGCCTTCCTTCATCCTCGTTGTATATTGCTACCACATACTTGATGTGTCTGCGCCCCAGCTCTAGGTTGACGAGTTCTAGCCTGGCTGTCTGGTTGAACCGTAGAGGCCATCTGTACCTGCACGAGGCGTGGACCCTGGGAAGCCAGATGCCCAGGTGCCGGAAGCTTCCGAAGGGCAGGCCTATGGTATTGAGGAACTCCTCCTCCAGCCTTTCGCAGTACCTGAAGTAGTTGGAGAAGTGCACCACGCCCGCCGCGTCGGTGTCGACCCATGGCACCCTTATCCGGGTGATGAAGAGGGGCAAGGGGGACACCCTTTAAAGTTCGCGGAGGCCCTTCTCGATCAGCGCCTCGAGTACCGTGTAGGGGTCGTCGCTCTCACCGAGGATCCTGGAGACCTCCCGCTTGTGGGCCTCTATGATCTTCTCAACCTTCTCCTCGACTATCCTCAAGGCAAAGAGCCTTGCCAGCATCAGTCTCCTCGACTCAACCTTCTCCTCGAACCTCCCCGTCCTCACCAGGTGTTCGAGGTGCTTCTCGATAACCTTGGCCAGCTCCTCCACGCCGGTGCCCATTATGGCCGAGGTCTTCACGACGAGGGGCCTCCACTTCTCCCCGCTCCCGATCTCCCCTGTCTCCAGCGCGAAATTTATGAACTCGAGGAGCTGGTCGGCCTCCGGCTTGTCGCTCTTGTTCACAACGTATATGTCGCCGATCTCCATGACGCCGGCCTTGAGGGCCTGGATGTCGTCACCCGCCCCCGGCATGGTGACTACGACTATGGTGTGGGCTGCATGCATTATGTCGACCTCGGCCTGCCCTACGCCGACGGTCTCGACAATGATCTTGTCGTATCCTGCAGCGTCGAGGGCTTCGATCATGGCCAATGCGGCTAGGGACAAGCCTCCCCTGAAGCCCTTGGACGCTATGCTCCTGATGAACACGTTGGGGTCTGTGGCGTGCCGCTGCATCCTCAGCCTGTCAGCCATAAGCGCGCCCCTGGAGAGGGGGCTTGTCGGGTCGACCGCGAGGACCCCTACCCTGAGGCCCCAGCTCCTATACACCGATATCAGCTTGGATATTAGAGTGCTCTTGCCGGAGCCTGGTATCCCGGTTACCCCCACCACGTGGGCGCGTCCACTCTTCTTCACGAGTGTTCGAAGCACTATGCCCGAGTCTCTGCTCGGCCTCTCCAGCACGGTGAGGAGCTTGCCGAGGGCGGCCCGGTCCCCACCCACTGCCCGCTCTATGAGGCTGTTGAGGTAAGCCTCTCTAGGCTTGCTGCTCTGCACGCCTCTTCTCCTCTGCCAGTCTCCTCACAACGTTGATGATCTCCTTTAACGATGATCCCGGCAGGAAGACCTCGCGGACGCCCATCTGTTTCAGCCTGGGCACGTCGGGTATGGGTATGGTGCCGCCCACCACAACGGGCACGTTGAGCCCCCTTTCCCGCAGCAGTTTCATGAGCCTCGACACGTGGTGTATGTGGGCCCCGCTTAAGATGCTGACCCCTATCACGTCGACATCCTCCTGGATCGCCGCCTCCACGACCTGCTCGGGCGTCTGCCTTATACCCGTATAGATCACGTCGAACCCCGCGTCCTTGAGCGCCCTGGCCACCACCTTGGCGCCCCTGTCGTGGCCGTCGAGGCCGAGCTTCGAGACGAGGACCTTGTAGTTGGACATACTCCACCACCTCGGGGCTAGATTAGTGGAGGTTCAACCCACTCGCCGTAAACCTCCTTCAGAGTACCCATGATCTCTCCGAGGGTCGCGTAGGCCTTTACTGCTGTGAGCACGTAGGGCATAATGTTCTCGCCCCTCTCAGCGGCCCTCCTCAGCTCAGCGAGGGCCCTTTCCACCTTGGCTTTATTTCTTGACTCCCTTATCTTCCTGAGCCTCTCCTTCTGCCTTGCCTCTATCTCCTCCTGGTCTATCTCGAGCAGCGGGACGTTACGTATCTCGTCCTCCACCTCGTCGACGAAGATGTTCACGCCCACGATGAAGCGCTTACCCTCCTCCACCTCGCGCTGGAACCTGTAGCTCGTCTCGGTGATCTCCCTCTGCGGATACCCTTTCTTCACCGCCTCTATCATGCCTCCCATCCTCTCTATCCTCTCGATGTACCTCCACGCCCTCTCCTCTATCTCGTCGGTCAGCCACTCTACATAGTAGCTCCCGGCAAGGGGATCCACTGTGTCGGCTACGCCGGTCTCGTAGGCTATTATCTGCTGGGTCCTCAGCGCGATCTTCGCTGCGAGTTCGGAGGGCACCCTGAAGGGCTCGTCCAGCGCGTTGGTGTGGAGGCTCTGCGTCCCGCCCAGCACGGCGGCCAGCGCCTCGATGGTGGTCCTCACAATGTTATTCCACGGCTGCTGCGCGGTCAGCGAGACCCCGGCTGTCTGCGTGTGGAACCTTAGCCACCAGGACCTGGGCTTCTTGGCTCCGAACCACTCCTTCATTATCTTGGCCCACATCCTTCGAGCGGCCCTGAACTTTGCTATCTCCTCGAAGAAGTTGATGTGGGAGTCGAAGAAGAAGCTGAGCCTGGGGGCGAACTCGTCGACATCCATACCCCTCTCTACCAGGTGCCTAACGTAAGCTATACCGTCGGCCAGGGTGAAGGCCAGCTCTTGCACGGCGTCGCTCCCGGCCTCCCTGATGTGGTAGCCGCTGATGCTTATAGGGTTCCACTTGGGGAGGTTCTTGACACTCCACTCCACAACGTCCATCGCTATCTTAACCGCAGGCTCGGGCGGGAACACATAGCTCTTCTGGGCTATGAACTCCTTGAGGGGGTCGTTCTGCGTGGTCCCCCCTACCCTGTCGTAGGGGACGCCCTGCTTCTCGGCCACGGCCACGTACATGGAGAGCAGCACGGGTGCCGGAGGGTTGATGGTCATGTTAGTGGTTACCTCGCCCAGGTTTATGCCGTCGAATATGATCTCCATGTCCTTCAACGTATCGACGGCTACGCCGCAGATCCCCACCTCGCCCGAAGCCATGGGGTCGTCGGAGTCTATGCCGACGAGCGTAGGGTAGTCGAAGGCGAGGCTAAGGCCGGTCTCGCCGTGCTTGATGAGGAACTTGAGCCTCTTATTAGTCTCCTCGGGCCCCCCGTAGCCGGAGAACATCCTCATGGTCCAGAGCCTTCCCCTATACATGGTTGCATGGATCCCGCGGGTGAACGGGTACTCGCCGGGAAGCCCAAGCTTCTCGAAATAGTCATGGTCCGCCAGGTCGGCCGGCGTGTAGATCCTCTTAACCTCGATGTTGGAGAGCGTTGTGAACCTCTCCATCCTCTCCGGGAAGCGCTGGAGGGAGAGGGGCAGGGTCTCCTTCTCCCATTTTTTCAGTGCTTCCCTAATTTTTTCGATCGATTCATTATTAAAGAGCTTAACCATGTAATATTAACCCCCCACTGTACATTTCAGATATTCACGGGATTCTTTATATTTAATACAGAGACTTAAAGCTTTACCACGAGAAACGGAGGGGCTTAATGTGGAGGTGTATAGTGAGATACTGGGCACACGGGTTAGGATACCCGACGCGCCCTCCAGGATAGTGAGCCTAGCCCCCAGCATAACCGAGACCCTCTACGAGCTGGGAGCCGAAGACAGGGTAGTGGGGATCAGCCACTTCTGCCACAAACCCTCCAGGGTCGCTGGCAAGCCTAGAGTCGGCTCCTACCTCTCCGTGAACTACGCTGAGCTGGAGCGCCTGGAGCCCGACCTAATCCTCACCGTGTCGGGCGCGCAGCTCGGCGTGTCCAGGGAGCTCCACGAGAAGGGGTTCCCGGTCTACCCACTACCCCTCCCAACCACGGTCTACGGTATACTGGACCTGGTGGTCAACGTGGGCAGGCTGGTGGGACTCCAGGATGAGGCGGAACGCCTAGCATCGGAGCTAGCCGGGAGGCTGGCGTCCATAAAGCCCCTGGACCCGCCCGTCTCGGGGTACTACGAGATAGATCTGGGAGGCCCCGTGACTGTGGGCAGGTTCTCCTATATTAACAACAGCCTAAGGCTCCTCGGCGTAGTCAATGTCTTCTCCGACGACCCCAGGCCCTACCTGGAGCCGAGCCCGGATAGGCTGAGAAACGCTGATGTCAAGGTGGTGATCTACGAGGCGAGTCCCCACAAGCCAGTTAACAAGAATAGGGTTCAAGCCATGATGGAAGAGCGCGGATTAGGGGGCTCCGAGGCCCTGAGGGAGGGGAGGATAGTGATCCTGGAGCCCGACAGCCTCGCCCACCACGGCCCCAGCCACGTCGAGGTGCTGGAGCGTCTGGCTTCAGCTCTTCGTAGCGTCTTTTCCAGGTAACACTTTTTTCCCGGGTCCACGTCTTGTAGGGTGAGGTGTTTTACCGCCATGAACGTAGCGGTGTTTGTCAAAGCATCCTTGGATCCCAACATGTTGAGGGTTGATAGCTCGGGCAAGATACTGGTTGAAGACATACCCTTGGCTATAAGCGAGTACGATAGGAACGCGGTAGAGGAGGCAATAAGGATCAAGGAGAAACACGGAGGCAAAGTAGTGGCATTCTCCGTGCTGACCTGGGGCCCCCTACAGAAGAGGGTCAGAGAGGCAGAGCAGGTCCTCAGGGAGGCCCTCGCCATGGGCGCCGACGAGGCGTACCTGCTGGTCGACGAGGCCCTAATACCGGGCAACCCCTACACCACTGCCGAAGCCCTGGCAGCGATGGTCAGAAAGGTCGGCCAGTTCGACCTCTACCTCACCGGCGAGGGGTCGATGGACACACTATCGTTCCAGGTAGCAGCCAGGCTCGGCGAAGCCCTGGGGATCCCTGCAGTATCCTACGCTAGAGCCATAGAGGTGGCTGACGGCAAAGCGAGAGTTACTAGGGATCTCGAAGAGCATCTGGAGACAGTCGAAGTTAGCCTCCCCGCCGTGATCAGTGTTACCGGGGAGATAAACAAGCCCAGGCTGCCGACGCTGCTCCAGATAAGGAGAGCCTTCGCGAAGCCCCTTAACAAGCTCAGCCTCGCCGACGTGGGCTATACGCCGCCCTCGGGCGTCGTAGAGATCAGGGACCTCAAGCTCCTAGCGGTCTCGAGGAAGAACATCATGGTTGAGGGCTCCAGCCTCGAGGAAATCGCATCCAAACTCGTAGACCTCCTGGTTAAGGAGGGGATAGTCAAGTAGTCGGGGGTGAATGTCGGTGAAGGTGCTCCTAGTAGCAGAGAAACCGGGCCTTCTACCCGAGCTGGCCGGCTTCCTCAAGGATCTCGGCTCCAAGCTCGGAGGCGTAGAGGCCATAGCTTTCACAGCTGCCCCGAGCCTGGACGAGGCCAAGAAGTTCACCACCTACGGGTTCGCCAAGAGCTACGTGGCCGTGGCCGAGCAGGCGTTCCCCGACCAGCTGGCCAAGGCTGTGGTCGAGATAATCGACAAGGAGGGCCCCGACCTGGTGGTCGGCGTGGCCACAAAGATGGGCAACGAGGTTGTAGCAAGGATCGCCGGGGCTAAGGGCATGCCTATGTTCACGGAGATAGTCGACGTAGAGGCGGGGGATGGAGCAGTCCTGTTCCACAGGGCTGTGCTGGGAGGCAGGGCCATAAGTGTGCTCAAACCCGCGTTGCCTGCCGCGGCAACCATCCCGGCCAGGAAATACGAGGCACCCCAGCCCGGCGAGCCCGGCGAGGTTGTAGAGGTTAAGCTGCCGCCCTCGGCCCTCAGCCTAGTGAAGGTGGAGAAGAAGGAGAAGGGCGGCATCAACATTGAAGAGGCCGAAATAGTTGTGGGTGTCGGCAGGGGCTTCAGGAAGAAGGAGGACCTGGCCATGGCCGAGGAGCTGGCCAACCTGCTGGGAGGAGCTGTTGGGTGCAGCAGACCCATAGCAGCCGACTACCACTGGCTGCCCGAGGACGCGTGGATAGGCATATCGGGCAAGAAGATCAGGCCCAAGCTCTACATAGCGATAGGGATATCAGGCGCGCCGCAGCACATGTCGGCCGTCATGGACGCCAAGGTCATAGTCGCGGTCAACAAGGACAAGAACGCGCCAGTGTTCCAGTACACGGACTACGGCGTGGTCGCCGACCTCTACCAGTTCCTACCAGTGTTCATCCAGAAACTCAAAGAGAAGCTGGGAGGCTAGACGGGAGGATACTGTTGCCGCCCCTAGAGACCACGGTGACCGGCATAAAGCTCCGCAACCCCCTAATGAATGCTAGCGGAATCCTGGGAAGCCGGCCTGAACACGTGAAGAGGCTCGTGCAGGCCGGCATCTCCGCTTTTGTTTCCAAATCCATAACACCCGAGCCCCGTGAAGGCCACCCGACACCCATAATAGTCGAGCTTCCCGGAGAGGCCCTTCTAAACTCTGTGGGCCTAGCCAACCCGGGGCCCGCGGCTATTCCGGGCCTCGTAGATGCTGCACGCAGGGCAGGCATCCCCGTTATAATTAGTGTGGCTGGCACACAGCCTCGCGACTTCCTGTACGTAGCCGAGGCGGCAGAGAAGGCGGGGGCCAGCGCAGTCGAACTCAACCTAAGCTGCCCTCACGCGGAGGGCTACGGCCTCGAGATAGGCATGGATCCCTCGGCGGTCCGCAGGGTTGTGGGCGAAGTCTCCTCAGTCCTCAGCATACCGATCTGGGCCAAGCTGGGCGTAGTGGACCGCCTAATCCACGTGGCTGGCACGGCCTTGGACGCTGGCGCAGGCGCGCTAGTGCTGATAAACACGCTGAGAGCCATGGCCATAGACGTCTACACCAGGAGGCCCGTGCTGGGCCACGGTGTGGGCGGCCTCTCCGGCAGACCCATACACCCGGTGGCTGTGCGGGCAGTATACGAGGTGTACCGCGAATACGGTGCCGAGATCGTGGGTGTGGGCGGCGTCTTCGACTGGAAGACTGCCGCGGAACTCATCCTGGCAGGGGCACGCGCCATCCAGCTGGGGACCTCCCTGGTGCTTAGGGGAGAGAGGGTTGTCGCCGAGATCCTAGAGGGCCTGGAACGCTACATGTCTGAGACCGGCGCCCGCGGCCTGGCAGAGCTGGTGGGGGCAGCTGTTAGGTGAACCGAAATGCTGGTCAACATCACAGCTACCAATCAAAATATTACCCCTCACACTCCAGGTCACGCTAAACCAGTGCAATGAGGATGATGACTGTGAAAAAGAAGGTAACAATTAGAATACCGGTTTTCAGTCTCACCCCCGGCTCCACCTACCTTGTCGTAGAGATGCTGAACAAGCCCGGCGTCATGGCCGGAGTACTGGACGTTCTCAGAGGGATGGGCGTCAACATCCTCGAGGGGGTACACAGCCGGGGGGAGAGTGAGGATAAGGGCTACTGGGTCGCCCTCGTCCAGCTACCGAGAACCGTGAAGACCCAGGATATCGTTAGGAGGCTGAAACGCGTGGAGGGAGTCGTAGACGCCAGTATGGGGGCCGAGATCTACGGTAGAGCCCGGTTTCCACCCGTCCAGGTTAAATGGGAGCTAGTGCCCGATATGCCGGCAAGCATATGGAGACACCTGTTCCTATCCATGTTTGTCCGAGGCTTACGCGAGAGGCTTAACGAGGCTGCTTACGCCTTCCTCTACCACGCCGGGTACGAGGCTGGAAGACTCGGAGCCGAATATTGGGCAGAAACGCTGGGCACCAGGGATCCCAAGGAACTGGTTGAGGCCGGGTTAACAATACTTCAACGTCTGGGCTGGTTCTCCGAGGCCAAGTTCCTGGAGCTAGACCTGAAGAAGCCCAGCGTAGCCATAGCGGTCAAGGGGAACCAGGAGGCCTACGGCAAAAAGTCCGACAAACCTGTATGCTACTTCACCTCCGGCATATTTTCAGGCTACCTATCAGCCGTGCTGGGCAGACCCCTAAGAATGGAGGAGGTAAGCTGCCAGGCCCGGGGCGACGCCCAGTGCGTCTTCGTCTCCACCCTAGAGCCCCAGACCCGGTAGGCTAGAAGGAAAGAAAACCGTACCCTCTCAGCGCGGCAACCATCATGTCGGCCGCAAACACTAGGAGAACCAGGCCCAGCGCGGCTAGGAAGACCCTATACTTTCTCCCCCCGAACCTCTTGGCGCCCAGCGACGCTAGGTAAGCCAGCAGGCCGAGCCACACGAAGTCGTATGAAACATGGAAGACGTAGACTATTGCAGCACCAGCGCCCAGATCAGAAGACCCCTCCACTATGGGGAGCCCTGCACTAACCCACCATATAAGGAAGTAGGGATTCAGTCCCGTCAGGACCAGGCCAACGAGGAAGGGGCTGGAAAGCACCCTGCTGTTGGAGAACGCCGCGTTGTCCAGCCCTATCTCAACCCCTCTCCAGGCATCTTTGAGGGCCAGGTATGCGAAGAACAAGATGAATATAGAGGCGGCGGCGAGCATAGCCCTCTCAACACTTCCCCCCAGCTGGAAACTCCTAGTGAAAAGGGCTAGGAGCACGAAGTAGGGGAGTTCGAAGGCCATGTGGCCAGCAGCGATCAACGCTCCAGCCCTCCAGCCGTTCCTGGCCCCCAGCACCATCGCCGAAACGCTGAGGGGGCCAGGGGAAAGGGCGCCTGAGGGCGTTATGAGAGCCGTAACCAGTAGCACGCCAGCCAGGTCCGCCATTGCTCTAGACCTGGAACCATGCTTAAAACCAAGGTGGGAAATAAACCTGACTACCCGTGGGCGTATCTTCCCACAGATTAGAACCTTAGGCCCAGCTGCTCTAGGAGCCTTTTCGTCCTCCTCAGCTCTTGGAGGGTCTCCATACCCTTGGATGTGAGAGTGTAGTAGGTCCTATCCTCGTCAGCGACCTCCCGGACGAGGCCCACACTCTCCAAGTGGTCCAGCATCTGCCTGAGCCTGTCGTAGGGCAGCCTGGCAGCATACATTATCCTGGTGGCAGGCGCCTTTCCCTCGCTGGCGATGGCCTGGAGGATGTCGTACACTATCCCCGCCTGACTCCTATACTTAGCCTTGCCCGCCACTCTGCCCACCCCTCAGCCCGGCCACTATGGCTAGAAGGCTGCTAGGCCTCAACGCTTCCGCCAATGCTATGAGCCACGCAGTGCCCGTGACGACGGCCAGCAGCCTGAGAATGTGGGATACAAGCATCACCATATAGCCGATGGTACCGGCGTCTAGCCTAGAGTACTGGAGCTTGTTGAAGGTGATCATCGAGAGTATGGATATGGAGAAGGCGTCTCCTCCCAGCAAGAGACCGGTCGCTGAGAGGGCTAGAACCCCACCTTGGCTGCCCGGTTCCTCCACCTCGACGCTCTCGACAAGTATCCCTGCCAGTATCAGGGCGTACGCCAGGGGGAACACTAGGCCAGCATAGCTGACCAGGTCCCAAGAGACACTCTCCTCCCCGGCTGGCCAGGGATGGGGCATTCCGTGCATCCAACCATGCCCCATGGGGAACTCGGGCTCGACAGTGGTCTGGGCCTCACTGTAGGCCAGGTACCCGGCAATCCCTGAAAATATGAGGGCTGCAGACAGGGCTGAGAAGCCCAGGCCAAGGAGCAGTAGGCCCCTACTACCTATAAGCCTGTGCAGTGCGAAGACCTTGTAGGCGATGAGTAGGGCAAGAGGCGCGGCTAGGGCGTCCAGTAATGCTATTGCCAGCATCACTTCGTGGTACATGGGTTCAGCCCTCCCACAACTCTTGCTTGCTCCCTATATATCTTGATAGACAATTTGTACATACAAATATATAATACGTTTGGTGAACTAGACTTTTAAATATCGAACCAAACATGATGCATGGTGAAAGAAATGAGGAAGAACCTCGTAATCCTCGGAATAGGGCTGGCAGTACTCCTAGTAGCCAGCGTAGGCGTCATGGCATACACGGCCTATAACGCCAACCGCAGCGCCAACAACTGGCAGACAAGCAGGACCTATGAGAACAGGTACCAGGCCTACGGCCCCCACATGGGTGGCAACGGCCACATGTGGGGCATGGGTCACGACGACCACAGCAGAGAGTACAGGGGTAGGGCAGCCATGGGCGGCGAAGAAGTAGAGATAGAAGGCACCGTCATCAGCATCTACGATGACGGCGTCGTCGAGGTAGAGGCCGGTAACGGCACAACCTACACCGTCATGGTGAGGGGCATGTGGCACAGCGAGGACGGCGACGAGACTCTATGGTACACGGAGCTCCTGGGCCTGATACAGCCCGGCGAGCACATAGAGGTTGAAGGCTACTTGATGCCTAGCGGTGTCATTGGCGGCGTCCACGAAGTAGTCATCGACGAGGGCGTGTTCACACACCCCTGTATGGGCTAGCCCAGCCCTATAACCGGGTTCCCAGAAATAATACACCTTTAACAGATTTTTCACAGAACCCCAACGGTTCTGAGCAGATAAATGGCTGCCAAACTGGTTACAGTTAGCATCACAGTCGATCTCGTAGTTGTCTCCGTGTCGAACCCGTAGATGTAGGCTACCACCGTGTTGGCCGTGGCGGGCGGCATTATGGACTCCACGAGGATCTCTCTATACCACAGGCCCTCCCCCACAAGGCTTGACGCGAGCAGCGCGTGGATCGCTGGCGAAGCCAGCATCCTCCACCCCGCGACGACGAGTATCGGTAGCGTGGGGACGAAGGCCCTCCTTGAAGCCGGGAAAGCGAGACCCACCACCATGGCGCTCAGATAGACGCCAACCATGCCCGCCAGGCCGAGGGCCTCCATAACCACGCTGGGGACAAGGTAAGCAAGGCCAGACACGTTAGCAGCCACGCCTAGAACAACGCCGTATATCGCTGGTATCCTAGCGACCCCGCCGAGAACCCTGGAGGGGCTGAGTCCATCCCCGTTGGCCAGCGCCACGACAGCTGCTAAGACCACGTAGAACAGGATTATGGAGAACACTGTGTAGACCGCGGCGGGGAGCAAAGAGCCGTAGAGGCTCAGCACCACCGGGAATGCCAGGAAAGCGGTGTTCTGGAATGTGGAGCACATGACCACTGAGGCTCTCACTCTGGCTTCAAGAGCCATCAGCCTGGTAACACCCACTAAGGCGGCTAAACTCGTCGCCACGTATATCACTACTAGGGCTGCTACCCCCAGGGCCTCGACTGGTAGGGGATTTGAGGCAAACGTTTCAAACATGAGGACGGGGAGCAGATAGTTGAAGATAAGCCTAGAGACCCTGCCGCCAAGCTGAGGGTAGCCCAGCAGTTTCAGTGCGTAGCCGGCAACCATCAGCATCATCATTACTACAACCGGGTTCATCTCCTGGGCCCGGCACCACGAGTGAAGAATATGATAAATCTGTTGCGGAGTACTAAGGAGGAAGGAAAAACGTGGGAACTACCCGGATCTGGCGCTCCTCGACTCGCCGATCGTGGTTGTGAAGTGGCTCCCGCCAACATGTATCAGCGCCTTGAACCTCGAGACATCAGGCCTTCCTTCGCCTAAGGGCGGCTTATAGTAGTAGTCCACGACGCGGCCCACCACAAGGTCATGGTCCCCCGCGGGCACTATGTTTTCCACCTTGCACTCAGCCACAGCATGAGCCTCTTCGAACACCGGCGCACCCACACTTCTCCCAGGCTTTAAGTGTAAACCGCTCTTCTCCACCTTCTTGGGCTCGTCCCAGCCGCTGACGCTTCCCAAGTAGTAGACCTCCCGCATGTATTTGTACTCGAAGACGTTGACCGCGAACTCGCCTGACATCCTGATCAACGTATAAGTATACCTCCGGGGCGCTATGGCGACCACCAGCATGGGCGGGTCTATCGAGGTCGGCATAACCCAGGCAGCGGTCATGGCCCCGATCTTGCCGCCATGCGACGAGGTTACAACGTAGGCACGCATAGGGTAGAGAATATAGTACCAACGCTTCACGCGGAACACCGTGAACCATATCGCAGACATGGTAATTATTCCTTCACGCCACCCAGAGGGTTCCCCCACTCCTCCAGGAACGCTATTTCGCTTAGAGGCAGCCTCGGCGGCTTCTCGGGTTCCTCGCCGGGATAGCCTATGGGCAGTA
>WAQK01000036.1 GCA_015520265.1 Pyrodictiaceae archaeon
GCTATCTGGGGCCCGGAAGCCCCGGAGCCGGGTTTGCCGCTATAACTAGCCAGGAGGCCTACTAGAAGAGCCGTGGACACTATAATCACTGCAAGCACCAGGGGCGCTCTGCCCCGCGCCCCGGGCTCCTGCCTTATCCTGAAAGAGCTTGCCGGCATGACACGCACCTTAACCCGCGTTAAGCCTGGCTTGGTTTCAATGAATAGTTGGGGGTTATTTTAACTTTGTCTATTAATATTCGAACTATATATTCATAGTTAGCTTATAATCACCCTAATCATAAATAATGTGGGAGGCTAGACTTCTAAAATATACCTGGAAAGCCAGGAAGCCACTATCATGAAGCCCAGGCCTGAGAGGGCCAGCATCCAGGAGCCGTGGCCGTAGAAACCCCCCTCAACCAGTATGATGACGTCCTGTATTAAGGGGGCACTTAGGACAAGTATCAGCGTGGGGAGCAGGATCCCCCTGGCCTCAATGTATACTGAGAGGGCGGAGGCGAAGGCGGAGACCGATGCTAGATATATGCCTGCAGATGCTAGGAGTGGGAACAACATGTAGGCGTCCTGGAGCGCGGTGCCTCCGAAGAATATGGCTGCGCCGGTGGAGACCGCCACCAGCGTCTCCAGAAGTATGAGTGTGAAGACGAGCTTAGCTAGAAACACCACTACAGGCTCCACAGGCGAAGACCGCATCCCCTCCAGCGTGCCCTTATCTGCCTCCCTCACAAACCCCATTATAGCGGTGAAAACTGCCAGAAAGACCTCCACCAGAACCAGGCCGAGGCCAGCTATGAGGGTGCCCGTGATGCCTGAAGGCGCGAACTTATTGGCAGCGAACCCGATCAGGCTAGCTGCCGAGACAGCGAAGACCAGTGCGGCGCCGAACTCGGAGATCCTCCTGGTCTCCAGGAGCAGGTCCTTCCATATCATTCGTTTAACCTGAAGAAGAACCGACACGTTCCAATCCCCCGCCACTTATACGGTAAACCTGGGGTTCCAGTCCAGACGACTTCATGAACTCTATGTCGGCACCACCTAGAGGAGTCGTCGCCAGTATAGAGCCGCCCCTCGCCAGGTGCTTTCTAAACACCGACGCCAGGCCCTCCCTAGCCCCCGGGTCAAGGCCCGTGAAGGGTTCATCGATGAGGATCACGGGAGGCCCGCCCAGCAGGGCTCTAACAATGTCTGTGCGCCTCCTCCACCCGAAGCTGAGCTCCTCGACTCTCCGGTCCCTATACCTGGTGAGGCCCAGCTCCTCGAACGCCTCCGCGGCGAGGCCCCCAGCCAACGGCTCTTCGATGCCCCGCAGGCCAGCATAGTACTTCAGGTTCTCGTAGACGCTGAGTTCAGGGTATACCATTGGCTCGTGGAGAACCACGCCCAACCACCTCTTAGCGGAGGGGAGCCTAGAGTTCACGCCCTTAACGAGGGCTTCGCCGCGGCTCGGCCTAAGGATGCCGGCCCCTATCTTGAGGAGCGTCGTCTTGCCCGACCCGTTGGGCCCAGATATCACTACTAGGCGGCCCTCCTCTACGCGGAGGTTGACGGATCTGAGAACATAGCTGGCCTCTGTATAGCGTTTCCAGACATCCCTGTACTCTAGAAGGGCCATCTAGCGCACCCTCGGGTCATGGAAGGGTCGGAAATAGGATAAGAGGGTTCCGCCGAGACTCTAGCCGGTGGCCGGAGGGGCCTCGTAGCCCTCGTGGCACCCCTTGAGCATCTCACTTATGTCCATGTAGCCCAGCGTGTTACCCTGCTTGCTGGGGTAGAACACGCCTTTGACCACGATCTCCTGGCCGAGGATCCAGGGCCCAGGAGCCCTACCATGCATATTTACGAACCTCTGGTAGCTGAACTCCGCCGTGATGAGGGAGCCATCCTCGCCCTGCAGCACGAAGACCACGGTATCGCTATTAGGGTCAGCCCTGTAGTCGGCGATCACACCCTTAACCGTAACCAGTGTGGGCTCCTTCACCTTGGCCAAGTCGCTCACATCCTTGTAGCCACCCATGGAGGCTGCCATATAGCCTACCGCCACCATTATTGCTGCCAGCACACCAGCGAGCAGCAGGCCAGCCCTCTTGTTCAAAGCGTTTCACCGGTTAATACCTGTGACACCGCTCATTTTATCTCTTTTTTCAACCATGATTTGCTCAAAAATTTCTTTGACATTTTCAGCCGCCGGCGGAGCGGCCCGGCCTAGTTGCCAGGTACACCGTTAGGGCCACGGACAAGCCGTAGATAAGGATGTTGGCCGGCACACCCCAATAGTTTAGCACCTTAAGGCTACGGGCCTCCACCATGCCTCCCGGCGACACGACTCCCTCGACCAGCACCACATGGCCCACCAGCGAGACCTTGAGCTCCGTGGTATTGCCCTTCTTCTGCGTGAACGTAACAGGCTTTACCGGGGGCTCACCCACGTACCTAACCTCGACGGCACGTCCATCCGTGTATATCTTAAGGAGTAGCATGGCGGTATCATTGTTGCCCTCCAGTAGCTGGGCCTCAGCCACCTTACCGACGAACTTTACTGAAGCCCCAGGGGTCAGCTGGGCCTCGCCGGCACTTGCAACCGATGCTACGTGGAGCGTCACCACGAGGAGCCCTGCCGCCAGGAGGATAGCCGAGGCAGCTTTTAGGACCCTGCGGGCCTGGCCAGTCACCCTATCACGAACCATGAATATGAAGAGTATGGCCGCCACATTGACTATTATCATTCTAATTGGGAAGAGCACCGCTGGCAGACCCCCTCCAACGAAGGCCTTGGTCTCGGTAACCCTTGGGTGCAGGCTCTCCATAATGTAGGGTAACACGAAGCTGAGGGGTATGGTGGCATAGGCGGCTACAGCGTAGCTCATAGAGATCCTGGGAGCCACGTCGGGATCCTTTATACTGGACCTCAGCACAAAGTAGATCAGGTACGCCACCCACATGAAGAAGATCCCGGTCTCCCTGGGATCCCAGTTCCAAGCAGAGCCCCACGACTCTCGGGCCCATATGCTACCAGTTACCAACGTAGCTGCTCCATAGATGATCCCCACCACTATGGCGGCATGCGCGGTGCGCTCATAGCGGGCATCGCCCCGCACCAGGTAGAGGAGCGCGTAGATCAGTGCCACCGTAAACGTCGCATAGCCAGCTATGGCTATAGGCACATGTATGTAAAGGTTCCTATAGGCCGTTGGCGTGCCCAGCGGCACCTGGGCCGGGAAGGGGCCACGTATGTCCACCAGGTAGAGCAGCGCCGCATCTACCAGTAGGAGAAACGCCACTATGTGGGGGAGCGCGCGTTTCGACGTCATAGCTACACCGTGTTCCTGATAAGGGGCTAGCTCGTAAATAAAGGGTCTGCAGAGACGCTTTACACCGGTACACTGGCGACCTCTTCCCGCTCCCTCTCCTTGACAGCCTTCCTCAGCACAGTGTACACCAGGTGGTGTGGCATCTCGTGCCTGATGAAGGCCTCCACTATCTTGGCCTCAGCCTTCCTAAGGAGTTCGGCCAGCGAGGATATGGACATGCCCAGCTCCTCTGCCAGCTTCTTTAGGCTCACCCCCCGGGGGAACCTGTAGTAGCCCCTCCTATACGCGTATATGAGCGCAGATTCCTGGGTCGGTGTGATCATATAATCCATGGAGTTGATCCCGCCGTTGGTGAGCACCTCGAAACCCATTTCCTCTAACTTCTCCACCTGGCCCCTACCAACGGCTATGAGTTCCACAAGCTTGCCCTCGGGCAGCAGGATCACGGTTTTCGGCATGACTCCAGAGGGCAGGTATATCATGGGGCATCTCAGGCAGTGCTCGGCGATCCTGTGCCTTATCCTGAGAACCGCGCTGAACTTGTTCCTGTAAACCACCGAGACCCTGTAGCGGCTCGAGGCCCTAAGCCTCTCGATAAAGAAGTCCATTACCCTGGGGTCGCCGCTGATCCTCACCCACTCCTCGAGCGTGTTCCTCTCCCCCGACACAAAGGTTAGTCTAAGCAACCTGGCGGCTATAGGGGGAGTCTTTACGTATCCGCCCCGCTTCCCATCGGCCGGGCCCTCGGCTTCCTGTACAGCTCGGTGAAGCATGGAAACCATGTCGCATTTCTGCCTCATCATGCAGAAGAGGAGGCGTGTTTTGTTCACGTGGGGCCCCTCCTTCCACCGCTAGGTATGATTGCTTTATTTTTAGTATTATGTTTTCTGCGAAACATTTTTAAATCCGGGAAAATCCCTGCCTAAGAGTCCGAACATGTTCGGGGTTTCCTATATTAGCAATATGAAGGTATTTCTTGTACACGAAACAAATAAGTGATGTTAGGTGTAGGCATATGCAGGTAAAGCCCACGTATATACTAGTTATATTGTTAATAGCTCTGCCAGCCGTGCTCCCGGCATTCCAGCTGCCAGCCAAGGGCTCCGGCGTGGCCCTCGCAGCCGACGTGGGTTACGGCGACGCGGCCGACATCCAGGCTAAGCTAGACCAAGCACTAGCCATGGCTAGCCCCGAGACACAGAAGTGTATCCAGTGCCACCTCACAGTCACCCCCCAAATAGTGTATGACTGGCTCCGCAGCGACCACGCCTGGAACACTCCCGACAACGTGACCCATCTCTACGAGAAGCTCGGCGTCGAAGCCACGGTGGCCGAGAAGTTCCAGGGCTACCCCTACACTGTGGGATGCTACGAGTGCCACGGCATGTTCAAGGAGTCTGGCAGGGCCGACGTGATCAACCACATGGGCCAGTTTGAAATAGTCCCCATAGTCACCCTGAAGGACTGCAGCCAGTGCCACGCAAAGGAGGCTAAAGAGATAACCTGGACCATGCATGGCTTCGGCGCCCTCAACGGCCCCCTCAAGCCCTGGTACACCAAGATAGTCAAGTACGCCAAGGAGAACAACAGGTTTGACATGCTTCCCCCGGTCTACGAAAAGACCGGTGCCGATCTGGTCGACTGGCCCTGGTACAAAGAATACGCTAAGAAACTGCAGCAAAACCCTAATGACCCTGAGGTTCAGCAGTTCGGCACCATCTACGATACTGACTTCAAGGACATTGTCTCGCCACTCTACCCTGCCAGCGGTGTGCTTGAATCCACTGGCATGATGGACGATCCGAGGATCAAGAACTCCTTCATATACTTCGCCTGTATGCAGTGCCACGGCACCCTAGTCGTGCCCTACGAGAACAACGGCATGCAGGTCAAGTACTGGGGGTGGCCCAGCAATGGCGCTGGCAGAGTTGATCCTGACGGTAGCATAGGCACATGTACCGCCTGCCACACCAGGCACAATTTCAACATCGAGGAAGCGAGGAAACCATACACATGTGGTCAGTGCCACCTAGGGCCCGACCACCCCTACCTGGAGGTTTACGAGGAGAGCAAGCACGGAAACATCTATGACTCTGAAGGCGAGACCTGGAACTGGAACGCCATACCCTGGAGAGTGGGTGTTGACTTCCGTGCACCTACATGTGCGACCTGCCACATGAGCACAATTGCAGACGCCGAGGGCAACATACTAGTCCAGGGCAGCCACGACCTCAGGCAGAGACTTGTATGGGACCTGATGCACATGTTCACGTTCCCTAAGCCTAAGTGGCCTGACCACACGCAGAACGCCGTCATAAAGGGTGGCAGCCAGCTGACGGGCGCTGGGCTCCTAGAGAACGGCGTCGCCGTAGAGGGCTATCAGCTCAACTTTGAGGAAGCACCAGCTTCCGGCGAGTTCGGCTTCCCTAGACTAGCCAAGATAACCCTAACAGACGAGTTGGCACAGCGCCGCAACAATATGAAGTCGGTGTGTAAGCTCTGTCACAGCTCCCAGTGGGTAGACAATTACTTCCTGATCTACGAGCAAAACCTTGTAGAATACAACGTGACAGCCAACTACGCTCTCAACCTGCTCAAGAAAGCATGGGAACTCGGCATACACGATCCTAGCAACAAGTTGGACGAGTACATGGAGCTGATGTGGTACTACATATGGCACCATGACGGAAGGAGATGGAGAGCAGGTGCCGCCATGTCAGGACCCGACTACACGTTCTGGTATGGTACCGTGGACACTATTACAGATAAGCTTGGTAAGATGATCAGTTACTATAACACTGCAGTGAAACTGACTGAACTCAGGAACCAGCTAGATACGCTCAAAGCCACGGGTGCCACCGCTGAGCAGGTAGCACAGCTAGAGAACGAGATTGCTCAGCTCGAATCCAAGCTCTCCGCCATGGAGGCAGAGGTGCCACAGCTTAAGGAGCAACTACAGAGCCTCAGCTCGGAGTTCAACACGCTCTCCACCACTGTCGACCAAGTGTCCAGCACTGCTAATCAGGCTCTGCAGAAGGCCGACCAGCTGTCCCAGACAGTGGAGGACGTAAAGGTAGCAGCCGAGGAGGCCAAGGGCGGCATAAGTACTGCTACTATACTTGGTGCCCTCGGCCTAATAATAGCTCTAGTAGCAGTCGGTCTAGCGTTCTTCAAGAAGCCTTAGTAATCACCCAAAACTATGTCTTTTTTAATATCCCTTCATGCCCTGTTTCTCCGGAGAAGCGTGGGGGTTAGCGATGCTGTCACTCGAGCAGATTATTGGCTTCACAGGTCTTTTAACCATCGTAGCTGTAATGATCTTTAGGATACGGGCACAGGGCGGCAACCAGGAGCTATTCCTAGCACCACCCCTCTTGGCTATTATCTATATTTTCCTCGCGCTCTCGAGGCCTGAGAAGTCAATCTTCTGGTTTCCAGAACTAGGAGAGGAGACAGCATCAGCTTATTGGGCAGCGATTAATGGATGCACTTTTATCCTTACTATGCTGGGTGTATATTCCCTACTCGTCGGAAGGCTCTCTGAACGCCGAGAACTCATGGCTTTGGACATCATGCTTTTCGCTGCTACATATATTGTCTTCATTTTCACCCCCTTGATGGGTGAAACACTACCAGTATATCCGTCTAAGATAGGCGTCCTCTATATACTAGTCACCGCGTTGGGCCTAGGGGCCGGTATGGCTTCGGCAAGGGTCTTCCTGGAAAAGCCGAAGCCTAGCATGCCAGCCTTAGGTCTGGTTCTCCTGTTGCCCTCACTACTTGTTGAAACCTGGAGGTACATCTCCACAGGTCATGTCCAGGCGTCGGCACCTAGTATTGTGGCACTCGCATTCTTGCTCTCTCTTATCTACAGTGGATTGGGCTTCGGGGCAGCTTTGAGAAGGCTCTCTTTCCTAGCCATAGGTCTCATGCTGATCTCCACGATGCCATTGATGGAGGCAGGGGCGACGCAGGTTCTTGCTAGTAAGCAGATGCTCGCCCTCTCAGTCCTGGCCTTGGCTCACGTTGTTTTCATCGGGTGGGGCATTCTTGTCAGAAGAGTTGGGATGCCAGGCGATGGTGCGAAGGAGTGGAGCCCTGTCTCCGTCTCCCTAGCGGCTGCAGGCATGTTCATGGCTCTGAAGCCGCTGGCGGATAGCCATCCCCTGGTAGGACTCATCGATGCGGCAATCTACGTCTCCCTAGTTGTGGCCGCAGCGTCGGCGCCGCTGGCCTTCTCGAGTCTCAGGCTTCCAGACTGGCTTCACGTGGTGGTCGTGGCTTTTGCATCGATCCTGGCCACAGCGGCGAGACTAGCGGGCTGGGCTCCCACGTATCATGCAGCAGGTGTACTTCTGGTATCTATAACAGCTGGTTATGCTTCCTCCATATTTCTGTTAGAGTATGTCCGTCTGCTCAAAGGGAGGAGCGATGTTGTGAGGGCTTCGCTGGGCTTCGCCTACTTAGCGATTCTACTTGCCAGCATAGCGGTTTACCCGGCAATTACTGGATACGGAGCCAAAACTACCAGCATGGGTCTGGGCTCATCTGCAGTGATCTGTGGTAAGGAACTTGTCCTCGAGGATATCTCAGTTGGTGTCTCCAGGAAAAGGGTTACAGTGAAGCCAGGGTTTTTCGAGCAACTGTGGTCTATGATGGAGAGGGAAGCATCTACAGCGAAGGACCAGTTAGTAAACCTTGCATCATCCTATAGCACATCCCCTAACCGGGCCGTGGCAAATCTCCTGCTCTCGCCCGAGTACAGGGTTTCCGTGCTCTCGCCCGGAATGATCAGTTATATCAGGGCTGAGACCGTGGCTGGTAACGCATCAGCCGAGTCCCTCCTGGAGCAACCCGAGCCCCTGCTTGCGTGGGGCGAGTCGAAGTTATACGTGAAAGTAGAGCCAGCTGGTGACGGTGGTTTTCTGCGGGCAACCATGTTGATCCGTGGCCTGACGCTCCCTCAGGGAGCACTGGAGCTGCTGGGTTCTAATGAGGCACTGACGGAAGCGTCACTCCACCATGTCTACTTTATTACAAACTTCACGCAACCCATGATACTAAGGTCAGGGAGAGGCTGGACTCTAGAAATATACTCTGCGCTGATAGGCTCCTCCATCCTTGTGGGTGGTAAAGGGGCGGCGGAGGCACTCCTCATAGGCGTGAAGTATAGCGAAGCCGTAGTAGGCGTGATTGAGGGTGTTATAACGATTAACGCGACCCGCATATCGATCCCCGCTCAGCTCGGCCCCTGGGCCTTAGAGTTACAGCAAGCTATCGAGGAGTTGAGGCGCACTACACCAGCACTAGCTCAGATGATAGCGTTAGAGCCATGGCTTATGAATGCCCTCCTAGAAGGCTGGCGCCAACCTCAAGTAGAGGTGGATGCACCCCTTTACGCTTGGCTTAACGTAACCTTGAATGATGAAACGCTACAGCTAAGGACCAGTGTCATGATATCAGGCATGGACGACAAGTACACAGCGAAATTGGAGAAAGACTTGGGATACTGTTACATTGACGTATCTCCGCTACTCGTCGAAGGGCCCCTGGGCACCAATCTCAGTCTCCTCACAGCCTACTATCTCAGCACCATGATAGGGGAGGACCGGTGGAAGAGCCTGGCAGCCCTCTCGCTGATAGCCGAAATGGAGGGCCTGGACAACCTCACCGAGATCGCTGACCTCTACTGGCTCGCCAACAACGTGGCCGCAAACCCGGAGGCCGTGTCGCTGGGGTACCGCTATAACCCTACAGCCAACTTGGCCTGGCTCTCCCCCTGGCTGATGGCGGCCGCAGCTTGCATAGTGTACGTCTCGTCGCTTAGAAGGAAGGCTTAACCCTTTTTACAATCCTACTCATAGAA
>WAQK01000037.1 GCA_015520265.1 Pyrodictiaceae archaeon
CTCCTCAAAATTATGCAGACCCTGTGTCTCCAGGCCAACCTCATAATCAGGGAGACTTCCTCAGCGGTGCTTGGGTTAAGGATCATTGGTGCCGGAAGCTCGGCGCCTTCGAGGAGCAGCATGCCCTCCAGTGGCCACATATCGGCTGCACGGGGCCAGGACTTGAAGGACGGCTTCTCTAGCCTAGGCTTAGGGGCCTTCTCAATGACGCTGCCTCCAAGGTGCGCCTCAACTTCTTCCAGAAACTTTTCGAGCCTAGAACACCTATCAGTCCTCTCCAAGCCTCAACTACCTCTGGTAAGCCGGGTCCGTCCATATGGTCAGGCTCTACGGTTTTAAGACTAACCTGCACGTCCTCGAGCCTCCCTAGAAGACCTGTGGCCAATGCGGCCAGCATCGCTGAGCCTCGGGCAGAGTCCTCGGGATCTATGGATACTTTGAGCGGCCGCCCCACCCATCTCGCCATCAGCTTGACGAGTGGTCCAAGCCTGGAAAGCCCGCCGCCCACCCTCAGATCCCGCGGCTCTTCTCCTACCGCGTCGACGAGCCTGTAGTATATGTCGGCGGCTGCAAGAGCTATGCCAGCCACAGCTCCTCGAGCCAACATGGCCTTGGAGGGTTTAGGCGTTATGCCCAGCAGTGCGCCCTCCATGAAGGGCCTATGGGGGACCCTTAAACCTGCCACCGATGGCACCAGGAGCGCGGCATCCTCCTCGGACTCCGCGTGGCGCGCAAGGTCCTCGTAGTCCTCGAAGAAACTGGCGACCAGAGAATCCACAAGGATGCCGGGGCCTGCCAGGAAGCCTTCGACCCCGTATAGGGTCGTCCTACTTGTCCTAAGCAGGACCAGGGGCACCAACCCCTCTCCCGCGCCAAGCAGCGGTTTTCTCCCCACAGTGTAGTCGAGAAACATGCCGGTTCCCAGCGACACCTTCATACAGCCCCTTTCAAGGCATTGGAGCCCCAGGGAGGCTGCCTGCTGATCCGCTATAATGGGGCCCACCTCGACGCCGCTCCACTCTCCCAGCACCTCATCGTGCATGGCTATCTCGGGGAGCGGCAACTCCTCGAGCCCTGCCAGCCTAGGTATCAGGGGGAAAGGCTTCAGCCCCCGAGGATCTATGAGGCCTGTCAACGCGGCGTTGCAGGGATCTGCTACGAACCTCCCCGTAACCCAGTGGGCAAGCAGGGCGTCCAGGGTCCATAGATACGCCTCACCCCTCCTCACAGCGTCACCTACCCGTGGCTGGGAGAGGAAGTGGCGCATCATTAGGAGGGGTGAGCCCGGCTTGAACACTGTTCCCACTACTGGGAGCCTTGAGGTCAGCTTCAAGTGTAGCGGCAACGCATCGTAGACTGCGAGACTCCTCCTATCCATCCACGTAACTATGCCCGTCAGAGGAGTGCCATCCCGCTTCCAGGCCACCACCGATGCTCTGTAAACCGAGAACCCCACGGCTCTAACTCCTCGTTTAGCCGCTGTTTCCAGCATGTGGAAGACTATCTCCCTTAGCCTGGAGGGGTCCTGCTCGGCGATATAGCCCCGGCGAACCAGGGGAGCCTCCACAGCCTCGCCATACACTGGGCGGAACCCGTTATCAGCATCATAGATCCTGAGCTTCACCCGGCTGGTACCCACATCTATCGAGGCAACCAGACTACCCGCCAATAAACCACCTGTACCACTAGTTTCCCACGACGAGGTAAAAAGATCTCATCACAGCAGAACTATCCTCGAAACCCTGCACTCGCCGACCATGGGGATCTCGTAGCCGCAGCGCGGGCAACGGCTACCCTCCAGCCTGCACTCCACGACGCTGTAATGGGACCTTCTAACAAGGAGTTCGCCGCACCGGGGACAGCGTGTGTGGAGGTACCTGGTGGAGGCGACGTTGCCTATATAAACATACTCCACGCCCCTCCCGGTAGCGTAGTTGTAGGCGTAGAGAAGCCTCTCTAGGCTGGTGGCTGGCGCGTCATACATGTAGGCTGGGTGATACCTGTTTATATGCAGTGGTACATCCCTGCCCAGGTACTCGATGTGCCTGTCGATCACCCATTTTATACAGTCGTCCCAATCGTTGGCACCCGTAACCACTAGGAAAACCCCTTCAACATGGACTCCCAGCTCCAGTGCCCGCCTGGCCACTCTGTAGACGTGGAGGGGATCGGGAACCCCGATGAGTCTCGAGTAGGTTTTCCTACAACCCTTGAGGTCCACGTTGATGGCGTCGAGCCCCGCCTCTACCAGGAGTTCTAGGGCCTCCTCCGTTAGAGAGCCGTTACTCACCATCGTCGTGTAGAGGCCCCGCCTCCTGGCCTCCCTGAAGACGTCGACGAGATAGTCGAAGCTTATGGTGGGCTCGTTGAAGCTGGCGCAAACGCCGTCGTCTCCAGCCTTGACGGCGTACTCCACCAGCTTTTCGGGTGGGAGTCTTGACGCGTCTCCGGGCCTGGGCTTCGCCTTGCTAAGATGCCAGTTCTGGCACCAGGGGCACAGGAAGTTACAGCCCCACCCGCTGAATGTCATGGCACTGCTGCCTGGGTGGAAGTGGAAGAAGGGCTTGATCTCTATGGGCCTGCTCTCCAGCGCGCTTACAAGGCCGTAACCCACGTGTACCAGGAGGCCTCCCACGTTGGCATAGTTGCCGCATAGCCCGTGCTGTCCCTCATATAAGCGGCACCGCCTAAGGCAGACCCTGCATCCCACCCTGCCGTCCTCGAGTCTTTCCTGGAGCCTCGCAACAACGCCGTGCTGTCTAGCCGCCATGCCTGGACCCCTAGATCCCTTTATCCAGTGTGTAACCCGGCGCGGATACCGTTTTCGCCGACTAAAAACCTCTACGTAAAAATGTCTAGGTGCTTCGGAGGGCTGCTAGTCCCCTGTCTTCTAGCGACGTGTTTGGCAATTATCCTAGCAGCTGTGTTTCTGGAAAAATATTAATCGAAACCTCGCCCCTAGTATACCGGGTTATACGCTTGGACGTTCTAGGTGCAGTAAGGTTCCCCATAGACTATAGTGACCGTAAACCGCTTGGAAGAACAGGAGAGGAGTTGCCGGCGATAGGCATAGGCACCTACGGGATCCGCGACTACCGCGCAGCGGAGGAGGCCCTCGCCCGCGCGGTGGAGCTGGGCCTGAACCTGATAGATACCGCCGAGATGTACGACAGCGGGCGGGCAGAGGAGCTTGTAGGCAGGGTTGCCAGGAGGGTTGGACGCGACAACGTTTTTGTTACCACCAAGTTGCTTCCAAGTCACTTCGTCGAATGCGAAAGAGTAGTCAAAGCTGCCAAGTCGTCCCTTAAGAGGCTCGGGATGGACGTAGTTGACCTAGTGTTGATCCACTGGCCCAACCCCGGTGTCCCTATACACTTGCAGATCCGTTGCTTGGAGCGGCTGGCAAGCCTTGGTCTGGCTAGGTATATAGGTGTAAGCAATTTCGATGCGAACCAGCTGGCCGAGGCCCTGGTCTCCACTAAGAGGCACGAGATAGTGGTTGACCAGGTCAAGTACTCGCCGCTCGACAGGCGTGCCGAGGAGGGGTTGCTGGACATGTGCATGGCCCGCGGAGTGACGCTCCAGGCATACACCCCTTTGGAGAGGGGTGCGGTGGTCAACAACACTGTGCTGAAAAAGATAGCGCAGCGATACGGCAAAACCCCGGTACAGGTAGCGCTCAACTACCTGATATCCAGGCCGAGCGTGGTCGCCATACCTAAGACGGAGAGGGTAGAGCGGGTAGAGGAGTTCCACGGAGCCCTTGGCTGGAGGCTAGATAAGGCGGATATAGCCCTGATAGAACGCCTCTTCTAAAACTAGTTTTTTGTGTTAAAAACTCAGGAAATGGGAAAATGTGCCCATCGTACACATGTTCAAAATGTGCCCACTTAGATTGCAGGCTCCAATTAGCATAGGAAACGCATCTTTTTTATAGTGCCCATCCAAGATTACACTATAAATCAGGAGGTAAATCCCACCGGGCTCACCCGGGAGGAGTTAAAACACATGGTTGGGTGAACAAGAATGGCATTGGCAAAAGAAGCAATAGTCCTCGCAATAATAGGAATAATAATAGGAGCCGTCGTAGGAAGCGTTGCTTTCCCCAGAACAACGGTGTCAACAACCACCGTCACCACCACCGTCGGCGGAGGAGCAACCGCAACCGTCACCACCACGGTGACCACCACAGCGCCCGGGGCGGCTGGAGGCCTGCAGGGCGAGATCCCGATAGGCTTGGCCATAGCCGTTAGCGGCGGATACGCCGTAGACGGCCCCAAGAGGCTCAAAGGCGCCATACTGGCCATAGAGGAGTTTAACCAGTACCTGGAGAGCGTGGGCGCGCCCTTCAGGTTCACCTACCTCCACGAGGACACCGGTGCCAGGGCTGAGACCGCTGTAGCCGCCTTCAACAGGCTAGTAAGCGCGGGCGTCCAGGTGGTCGTAGGCCCTCTAGCCACCTCCGAGACGGCCGCAGTGATGCCCATAGCCAACGAGAAGCACATCGTAGTCATAAGCCCGTCCAGCACCGGCATCGCAGCCGCCTACCCCAACGACTACGTGTTCAGGATGCCGCCGCCCGACACCGCACAGGGCGTCGCTCTGGCCAGCCTGATCTATGGTATGGGATACACTAAGGTGGCAGTGATCGCTAGGGACGATGACTACGGCAGGGGCCTAGCGCAGCTCTTCCAGCAGGAGTTCGAGAAGCTGGGCGGCACCGCCGAGCTGCTCCTCTACCAGATCAACCAGCCCGACTACGCTGCCGAGGTTAACCAGCTATCAACCATAGTCTCCAACTTCGGAGCCGACCAGCAGACCGCTGTACTCATAATCGCCTTCGACACCGACGGTGCCAACATACTGGGCCACGCCGCCAAGGACCCGGTCCTCAGACAGGTCAGGTGGTTCGGTCCAGACTCGATGAAGAGGGCAACCTTCCTGCCACCCGAGGCCCCGGAGGAGGTTGGGCAGTTCCTCGTTGACGTACAGTTTACTGGCACCATTGCGTCCATCGCTAGGAACCCGATAACCGACCACTTCGAGCAGGCCTATAAGCAGAGGTGGGGCATCGACCCGACCCCCTACGCCTACTACGCCTACGACGCTGCCTGGATCGCCATGCTCAGCATAGTTGCAGCCGGCAAGTATGACGGAGCCGCCGTCAAGGAGATACTGCCCACCATCGCGTCCCACTTCATAGGCGCCACCGGCCACAAGCTGCTCAACGAGAACGGCGACGCAGCCTTCGCCGACTACGAGATATGGCAGGTCGTGAAGACTGCTGAGGGCTATCAGTTCAAGAGCATAGGTGTGTGGCACTTCTCGACGCAGCAGGTAGAATGGTTTGAAGAGAGCTAAAACTAATAACACAAATAAACATATTTTTTGAATATATTTCAAATATCAGTTACTCCACTAATTTTTTAAGGGGTAACGGCACACCTTCTATCGGCCCCACAGTTAGGGGAGCCCCCGCTAAACGTCTCAAATAAATAGGACCCAGAAAACATAGTGGGAATAAACGGTGATACCAGTGCGCGGCGGCGCTGAAGTGCTGAGGGTCGAGAAGATCACCAAGACTTTCGGCGGGCTAGTCGCGCTTGATGACGTCTCCCTGACCATTAGGGAAGGCGAGTTCGTGGGCTTGATAGGACCCAACGGCTCCGGAAAAACAACCCTCTTCAACGTTATAAGCGGTGTCTATAAGCCTGACAGGGGCAAAGTATACCTCTTCGGGGAGGACGTGACTGGTCTCCCGCCGTACGAGCTCTATAAGAAGGGACTTGTTAGGGGTTTCCAGATCCCCCGTTTGTGGAAAGGCATGGCCGTGATCGAGAACACTGCCACTGCCATGAGGGTTGCTGTGGGTGAGACGCCGGGTCAGGCTCTGTTGAAGAGACGTTCATGGCTCAGATGGGAGAAGGGAATCCTAGGTAAGCTCCACGAGATGCTGGAGAATCTAAACATCCTCCACGTCAGTCTACACACTACGGACTCGGTAAGCGGCGGCCAGATGAAGCTCACCGACATAAGTAGGGCGCTGGCAGGCGAAGCCAAGATCCTGCTTCTCGACGAGCCCACAGCCGGCGTCGCGCCCAGGCTTGCCGGCGACATATTCAAACATCTGGACTGGCTGAACAGAGAGCTGGGCCTAACCATCTTTGTTATAGAGCATAGGCTTGAGGTGCTTTTCGAGCACGTTGAGAGGGTCATAGTTATGCATGAGGGCAGGATCCTCGTGGAGGGCACGCCTGATCAGGTGGCGAGAGATCCAAGAGTATTAGAAGCCTACCTGGGTGGTTAGTCGTGGACGTCCTCGTAGCAGAGAATATTTACGGCGGATACGGGGACAGCGTGGTTATACAGGGAGTCAGCATAAAGCTGGGGAAGGGCGAGATCGTGGCACTGGTGGGGCCCAACGGCTCCGGCAAATCCACGCTCATCAAGACCATCTACGGGGTAGCTAGACTGTTCAAGGGCCGCGTCCTTTTCGAGGGCCAGGACGTCACTGGGCTCCCTCCCGAGGCCAAGACGAGGATAGGCATGAGCTATGTGCCCCAGACCAACAATATTTTCCCTGACCTGACCGTGCAGGAAAACCTGGAGATGGGCGCCTACATCATCGACGACCCGGACAAGATAGCCGACAGGATGGAACTTGTCTTCAGCATCTTCCCGGACCTTAAGGCCTTCAGGGACAGGCTGGCAGGAGCCCTTAGCGGCGGCCAGAGACAGATGCTCGCAGTGGCGAGGGCCCTTATGACAGAGCCCAAGGTCATGTTCCTCGACGAGCCTACAGCCGGGCTCGCACCCAAGATAGCTATAGGTTTGCTGAAGACCTTGATCAAAATAAGGGAGGAGACCAACATACCTATGCTTCTCGTAGAGCAGCATGCTAGGAGGGCCCTGGAGCTGGCCGATCGTGGCTACGTGCTTGTTTCGGGACGCATAGCCGTGGAGGGGCGGGGAGAAGAGATTCTATCCAGAAGGGATCTCCAGGAGCTCTTCCTAGGCATACAGAGGAGGTGAGCCTGAATGGTACCAACCCTGGCCTACACAGTGTTTAGGGCTATAATTGACGGTCTTTTGGAGGGAAGCCTCTACGCCCTCATGGGCTTCGGCCTCACCATAGTTTTCCGCGTAACAAGGGTTGCCAACTTCGCCCACGCGGAATACGTGACCTATGGCGCCTACGCTGCCTACGTGGCTATGGTTGCCTGGGGCCTCGGGCTGGTCCCGGCGGCGATAGTTGCAGCGCTAGTAGTTGCTGGCGTCGCCCTTGCCAGCGACGAACTCGTATTCAAGCCGCTCTGGCGCCGAGGCTCAACACCCCTACATTTCCTCGTAGCGTCTATAGGTGTGGGGCTGGTGCTAAGGTTCAGCCTCCAGGCCGTGGCAGCCTCCGTTCCAGGATACCTCAACATTAGACTGCCAGAGTTCCCCTCAACGCTTGCAATCATAGGCGGAAAGGTCGCTATAAATGTGGTACACGCCCTGGCACCCTTACTGGCACTGGGCACAACAGCTGCTCTCCACGTACTCTTTACAAGAACCAAGCTTGGCAAAGCAATGAGGGCCACCGCATCCAATCCGACGCTGGCCAGAATCTCGGGGATCAACGTGATCATGGTGAGAAGGGTCACCTGGATAATCGGTGGCCTGCTGGCAGGCCTCTCCGGCTTCATAATATCCTACTATATCCAGGCTAACCCTGAGGTTGGATGGAACTTCCTACTCTGGATGTTCGCAGCCGCCATCGCAGGAGGCTTCACGTTCTACGGCACCATAATTGCAGGCATCATATTGGGCGTAGTAGGCCAAGTAGCCATAATACTTGCAGGCTACTACCTGGGCGTGACGACTGCCTATAAGCCAGCCATAGCCTTGGTAATCATGGTCCTTGTACTCCTGTTCCGCCCGGAGGGCATTATCAGGATCCAGAGTCTAGGGCTTAGGAGGAGGGCGTGAGCCATGGTGGATGCACTCTCACTACTAATGGATCCGCTGTTCATAGACATAATGATAATATTTGGGATCTACCTCATTCTGTCGCTGAGCTTCAACATAGAGTATGGTTTCACAGGGATACCCAACCTAGGCAAGGTGCTTTTCTACGCGGTCGGCGCCTACGTTGCAGGGGGACTCGCAGGCTGGATCGCGTTAAGGCTGGCAGCCTTTACGCCCCAACAACATCTGGGGGGACCCCTCTACTGTGCCTATGGGGCCCCACAAACCATAACCGAGGTCTTCAAGACAAATCCGGCTTTCGCGTTAGGGGTGTTCCTACTAAGCATGGTAATTGGTGCCGCCTTCGGTGCAGTACTCGGAATTTTGGCCAGCTACCCTGCTCTCAGGCTGAGGGAAGACTTCCTTGCTATAACGCTGCTAGCTTTCTCGGAGATCGGAAGACTGATAACCAGGACTGAAGAATGGCCTGTTTGCGCCCACTATGGCATCCGCGGCCTATCTACACCCTTTGCCTGGCTGGGCGAGTACAGTTTAACCGTGTACATGTTCCTGGTGCTGGGTATAGCGGCACTCATGTACATGTTGGCCGAGAAGTTGGTTAACAGCCCATGGGGCAGAGCCCTTAAGGCTGTCAGAGACGACGAGCTGGCAGCCGAGGTTTACGGGAAGAATCCGGCTAGGGTGAGGGCTCAAGCCATGGCAGTGGGTTCTGCCATGGCTGCAGTAGCAGGGACTCTCTACGCTTTTTACCTAGGATCAGTAATGCCAGACGATTTTATGCCGATAGTCACGTTCTTGGCGATAGCTATGGTGATGCTGGGTGGCACTGCCAACAACAGGGGTGTCGTCGTGGGTGTAGCTGTGCTGGTCCTGGTTGACAGGCTGTTCAACGCCTCGGTGCTGGAGAGGAAGTTCGGCATTCCGCTGCCCGACTATCTCTCAAACTCGATAGCATACCTGAAATACGTGGTGATAGGCCTGGTCATAGTGCTGATCCTGATGTTCGGCCCCCAGGGCCTGATACCGGAGAAGCCGCTGAAGACGCCCATAGTGGAGGAGACCAAGAAGAAGCTGAAAGAATCGGTAGAGGGCGGAGAAGGCTAAGCTAGGACCCTTTTTCCTCCACTCTAAGCTTCGAGACCCTCACATCTCTCCCGCTAACAATCTCCGTCTCAGACGAGCCGCAGCGCGGGCACCTGAAAAGCCGGGCGACAGCCTCGGGGTACATGTGGAGAGCTATTTTCGAGGCGTCGTCTAGCCCCTCGATTTCTCCTCTACTCAGCCCCCATTCGGCGCCGCACCTGGAGCATCTGAGCAGCGGCTCTACCGTCTTGAAGGTTATCCTGGCGCCCTCGAGGACTGTGTTCTTGGACATCACCTCGAGGGCGAAGCGGAGAGACTCAAGGTCAACTAGTGAGAGGAGCCCGACCTCGACCTCTACTTCCAAGACACGGACGATGTCCTCACGTTTAACGGTGTCCTCGACTATGGCGATTATGCCTGCTGCTATGCTGGTCTCATGCACCCTGACCACCGGGTTCTCCGGGGTCCTCGGCCTTAAGCATCGAGATGATCTCGTTCCACGTCCTGATCGACTCGACAGCCTCCTCTGGATCAACCGTCGCTATGATTGTGCCTGCATGGACCACCACGTAGTCGCCCACCTTTACCGGCGTGAAACTGGCGTCTACCTCCCTAAGCACGCCGCCTCCAAAGTCTACTACCGCTATTCTGCCACCCTCCTTGAGTTCAACGACCTGTGCAGGGACTCCTAGGCACATGGGCTGCACCCATCCACTATATTGAGGATACCGGCAGGGCCGGGTAAAAAGCTGTGGCCCGTTAGCAGATACGGGGCACCAGCTCCCCGCTGGGAGGCTCCAGTATTCTGAGCCCCCCGGTACGGGTTCTGAGGAGGACGACGCCCCTGTGCTTCTCGCCCCTATACACCTCGCCTATGATCTCCGCCTCCTCGAATCCGAGGCTCCTAATATAGTCGAGCACCTCCTCAGCTGCCTCGGGAGCCACGCCGAGGAGCGCGACTCCCTCACTTGCGAGGCTTAAGGGGTCTATGCCCAGCATCTCTGAGTATGCCCTCACAGGTTCTCTTAGAGGGATCCGCTGCTCTTCGACCACTATTACGGTCCCGGACTTAGAGGCCCAGTCGTTGAGCGCCATGGCTAGTCCGCCACGCGTGGGGTCCTGGGCCGCGTGTATGTATTCCCTATACCTCTCCACTAGGGGGAGCATAAGCCCGGTCAGGGTGCGGCAGTCGCTTCTCAGACCCTCGGCCTCCGCGCCTATGCCGTGCTGGAGGGCCATGATGGTGGCCCCGTGCTCCCCTACGGGCCCTGTTACTATAATCTTGTCGCCGGGCCTGAGCTCCACGTCCACTATGGGTTTCTCAGCCACACCCAGGGCGACAGTGGTTATCACTATCCTGTCCAGCTGCCCCTGAGGCATGACCTTGAGGTCGCCCCCGATCAGGGCTACACCCTCGCTGTGCAGCACCTTGATCATGGAGTCCACTATCCTTTCGAGGTCCTCTATGGGGAATCCCTCCTCTACAACTATCGAATCCATAACGGCCAGCGGTTTGGCGCCCATCATGGCCACGTCGTTTATGGAGCCCGTGGCGGCGAGCTTGCCTATATCGCCTCCCGGAAAGAATATGGGATTAACTGTGTAGGAGTCTATGGATACCACAAGGTGCCGCCCGTCCGGTAGGGGTATGGTGGCGCCGTCGTCGAGCACATCTGTACCGTAGCCTCCCTTGAGCCTCATCATGTCTCTGGTCAGGCGAGACAGGAGGAGGTGCTGGAGGAGCTCCCCGGTCTCCCTTCCCCCGGCCCCATGGGCCAGGAGGACGTTTTTCCCGAGCTTGGGCTTCCAGGACATTCAACCACCCAGGAGGACATGGTATAGCTTGTCAACACCCTCGCCCGTACGTGCACTCGTCCTGACTATGGGTGCTCTAGGGTTAAGGCTCCGTGCATCTCGCTCCATCTTGTCCAGATCCACGTAGGCTGCGCTGGCTAGGTCCACCTTGTTGATCACTATGACGTCAGCCAGCCTGGTGGTTAGGGGGTGCTTCACGAACTTATCCTCGCCCTCAGCCACGCTGACTACCAGCACCCTCCTATGGGCTCCTAAAGGGAAGTTTGCCGGACATATAAGGTTGCCCACGTTCTCTATGAACAACATTTTCAGTCTCCTCAGATCCAGCTTCTCCACAGCCTGGTAAATGTGGGGCACCTCGAGGTGACATATGTTCCCCGTGTTTATCTGCACGTGCTGTACACCGTGCTTGGAGACGCGCTCCGTGTCCAGACTTGTAGCCACGTCGCCGCCTATGTAGCCTATACTGCTGGCCTCGTACCCGTTGTTCAGCGCGATACCTATCAGGCGCTCTATTAGCGACGTCTTGCCCGAGCCGGGGCTTCCCATGAACTCGTATGCCCTGACCCCGTAGCTGTCCAGAAGCATTCTAAACTCGTCGGCCAAGCGCTTGTTGGCCTCATATACCGACCTTCCGACATCTACTTCGACTACCCTTCGATCCAAGATCCGTCCCATAGACTTCTACCAGTGCACGCTTAAAGGGCTGGCGCCTCTCCGCTGATGCGGGATGATGCCAGGGCTGCCGACAGTACCAGCACAGCGCCGAGGAGCTGCATAGGTGTGAGGGCCTCGCCCAGGAAAACATGTGCCAGCGCGACGGCCGCCACGGGTTCCACCAGGGAGACTACAGAGACCCTATACGCCTCTACGAGGGAGAGAGCCCAGGTGTGGAGGATATAGGGTACAATGGTTCCCGCGACGGCTAGGTACAATATCCATGGGACATCCGACGGGCTCGGCACGCCCCCTGGCCGCAATGTCGCGAGAACAGCTATAGCTGCCACTGGTATCGCATGGATACTGATCTCCTCCACCTGGGCCCCCTTCTTCGAGGCGAGTCTAGCCAAAACCATGTAGAACGCATAGCTTACACCGGAGCATAGGCCCAGCGCCAGGCCGCCTGGGTTCAGACTACCGTTACCACCTCCCGACACCAGCACCACGCCCAGAAACCCGGAGGCGATGAGGGCCCACGCTCTAGGCCCTAGACGCTCGTCCAGGAGGAGGGGGCTCAGCAGGGCCACCCAGAGCGGGGCGGTGTAAAGGAGTATGCTGGCCACCGCCGCGCCCACTATACCCACGGCCAGGAAATACGAGACGTATAGAGGGGCTAGTCCGAAGAGCCCCACCGCGACGCTCCACCGGGAAAGCCGGCCCCTGCCAGCCGCTAAGAGCAGCAAGGAGAAGGGCGCTGCAACCAGCGGGCGGCCTACTATAAGCCATTCGCCGCTGACTCCGCTCATACTAGCCGCCCTGTAAACAACGCCTATAGTGCCCCAGAACACCGCAGCCGTCGATGCCAGCAAGACACCTGCACCACTATCGCGCATGCCGCGTCACCCTTGACGGCCTGGCAAGAGTTGGGTATGCGGAGAACTATTTTTAGACTACTTCAGGCGAAGGTGACAGGTAAGGGAGGAGGGGCCCGGTGCCAGCCCTTGAACGCATAGCTAAGCTCTACCGTGGCGACGAGATGGCCAGGAAGGTGGTTGACGCCATTCACGCGGTTGCCCGTAGGATAGCTGAGAGGGAGGGCCGGGACTCCCTGGTTAAGATAATGGATTTCTGCGGTACTCATGAGTGGACCATCACGCACTTTGGCCTCAGAAGCCTGATGCCCAGTAACGTCGAGCTCGTGGCAGGGCCCGGGTGCCCGGTGTGCATAACACCGGCCTACTATGTCGACGTAGCCATACGCCTAGCCATGGACGGCGTCAAGGTTTTCACCTACGGCGACGCCTACAGGCTGCCGGGCTCTGCGCGAAGGGGTGCCGGGATAAGGACGCTGGCAGAGGCCAAGGCGAGGGGCGGCGACGTCGAGGTGGTTTACAGCATGCTTGACGCGGTGAGGAGGGCCAGGGAGTCCGGCAAGGAATCCGTGTTCCTGGCAGTCGGGTTTGAAACCACTACGCCCGCCACAGCGTCGCCGGTTGTTCAAGGCAAGATCCCGGTCAACATGACTATAATCAACGTGCATAGGCTGACGCCGCCCATAGCCAGATACGTGTTCGAAAACGTGCCTGGCATACCGCTTAGGGGGGTTATCGCGCCGGGCCACGTCTCCACAATCACGGGGGCCAAGGCCTGGCGGTTCATACCAGAAGAATACGGGATTCCCACCGTAGTGGCTGGCTTCGAGCCCCTAGATGTGCTCCTAGCGATCCTCGAGATCTTGAAGCAGATCTTCGAGGGCAAGCCCAGACTTGTCAACGAATACACGAGAACCGTAACGTGGGACGGCAACCTCGGTGCCCAGCGCCTCATGGCCGAGTGCTGCGATGTAGTTGAGGCCGCGTGGAGGGGTATAGGCTTCGTACCCGACAGCGGGTTGGTCTTCAAGGACAAGTACCGTAGGGTTGATGCACTCAAACAGTACGGAATCCCTGAACTCACGCCTGAGGAGTGGAGCTACGACCTGCCGCCCGGCTGCAGGTGCGCCGACGTGACCCTGGGCAAGGCGAAACCTACCGACTGCCCCATGTTCATGAGGGCCTGCACGCCAGCCAACCCTTATGGGCCCTGCATGGTCAGCATGGAGGGCACGTGCTCGGTATGGGCCAGGTTTGGCGGTGCGGGGCTGGCAGAGGAGATCGCCAGGGACATCGGGCTGGAGCCCTAGCCCATTATTAGGCGTAGGGCTAGGGGCGAGTAGGTGAGGGTTTCCGTGATCCTGTTGGCCCACACGGGTTTTACACCCCCAACATCCACCACGTAGTCGTCTGTGGGGTAGCAGTAGAGGAGTCTGACCTCCCCCTTAACCTTGCCCGGCCACTCGATGCCCGCCTCCTGGTATGCACGTCTCAGCAGGACTTCGGGTTCGTAGCCTTCCGGAGCTTTGCTGGCCTCTTCCAGGTGCCCTTCGGCTGCTGACTGGATCCTCATTATCCACACGTCGGCCTCGGCTGCCGAGAGGAGTTCCGCCGTGGCTGAAAGGTAGCCTGGTAGACGCTCTATCCTGGGCTCAACTCTGCCATCTAGATGTACCAGTGCCACGTCGCCCCTGTCGGTGCCGAAGAGCGTCAGAGCTACCCAGTATCCTGGAGGGTCGCCGGATAGCCTGGCGGTGGCCCTTAGGATGCGTGCCTCCCCCCTGACGCGCACCAGGAGGGTCCTGCGGTCAAGAAGGCGAGGCTCCACAGGTATCCCGAACTTGGCCGCCTCCACCAGGGCCTCGTAGGCCAGTTCGCCTACGCTTCTCATCGTTGTTTTCTCCACCTCATCCACCAGGCGTCTCTCTATGTCGTCCAACCCCCACCACCGGCCTATAGGGGCGTACGCTGTCTATTAATCCCCCAAGATACATATAGTTGAGGGGGTGTCGATTTTGTCCCAGGGCATAGAGGTTCTACGTAGGAGTGTCCGCGAGTTCGCGGAGACGGAGGTTAAACCTCTGGCCAAGATTATCGACGAGGAGAATATTATTCCCGAAGACCTGCTCAAACGGGCAGGCGGAATGGGTTTTTTCGCTCTCCGGGTTCCCGAGGAGTACGGAGGTCCCGGCTTGAGCCTCACGGAGAGCGTTGTCGTGGTCGAGGAGCTTTCGAGGGCCAGTAGCGCGTTGGGCGTCATTTCCGCTGTGAGCGGTAGCACAGCTGTCTACCCTATCCTCACCTATGGCAGCGGGGAACTTAAGGAAAAATACCTCGGAATACTGGCCCGCGGAGGGGTGGCGGCCTTCGCGTTGACGGAGCCCTGCTGCGGCACCGACGCCGCCGCTATAACGACTAGGGCCGTCAAGGACGGCGATGAGTACGTGGTGACAGGTGAGAAGATCTTCATAACTGGGGCCTCCTACGCCGACTTCTTCCTAACAGCCGTGAGGACGGGGAGGCCCGAGGACAGGCATAGGGGCATATCACTCCTCATAATAGACAAGGGGCCCTGCGTGGAGGTGTCTAAGCTGGAGATGATGGGATACCGGGGCAGCGGCACCTCGGCGGTCAGGTTCGACGAGTGCAGGGTGCCCGCCGAGAACCTCGTGGGAGAGGAGAACAGGGGCTTCAAATACCTGATGATGGCCCTCAACGAGGGCAGGATAGTGGCGTCGGCCACGGGTCTAGGCATAATGGAGGCCGCCTTCGAGGAGGCCCTCAGATACTCGCAGGAGAGGACAAGCATGGGCAAGCCGATAATAGAGCACCAGATGGTGCAGTACATGATAGCCGAAATGGCCATGCTGCTCGAGGCGACCCGGCTACTGATATACGAGGCAGCCAGGCGCTTCGAGGAGAAGGACCCCGAGGTGCCGAGATACTCGAGCATGGCGAAGCTCCACACGGCCAAGGCCGGCGTCGAGCTGGTCCGGATGGCCATGCAGATTCTAGGCGGAATAGGGTACAGCAAGGACAGCGTTGTTGAGCGGCTCTACCGGGACGCCAAGATGCTGGAGATAGGCGACGGCACCAACGAGGCCCAGAGAATAGTGATAGTCAAGTCGCTCCTAGGCAGAGTGCGGGCAGCTTAAACACACTCGAGTTCCTTCGCCTGCTGGAGGGGAGGCGCCTGTTGAGGATACTCTATGCAGTCTCGTCTATAGGCCTCGGCCACGTGGCCCGGTCAAGGGCCCTGGCCGAGGCCCTGAAAAGGCTGAAACCCGGAATAACCGTAGAGTTCCTGGCGCCTCCCCCGGCAAACAGATACCTGGAAGCCTGGGGCTGGAAGCCACACCCAGTTTCGGGCAGCCTGGAGCCCATCTCCCCTATAGTGGACGAGTTCTACGAGAGGACTGGGAAGGGCCTCATAAACCTGCGCATGGCCCTCAAGGAACACGAGGTGGCCCGAAGGAACGCTGAACTGGTGGACCAGTACATTGACTACGATAGCTACGACGCCGCGGTCCTGGACGAGTCCTGGGAGCTCCTGGAGTCCGAGGCCTTCATGGAGTCCGGGGTGCTGAAGATCTACCTGGCCGACTTCCTGGCATACCCTTACAGACCCTCATACCTGGCCGTGGCCCTGGCCGTCAACAGGTTCCTGAAGCGCAGGCTGGAGAAGATGCACCTATGCCTATTCGCCGGATTCCCGGAGAAGCTGGAGGGCCGCTGGTTCCCCCTCCTGGGGGAGAGCCTGGAGCGATGGTCTAGAGGCAGGGTCCGGGTCGTGGGCCCCCTACCCCCGGTGCTCCCAGACGAGCTGGTGACCCGCATCAATGCCAGGAGAAGACTGGGACTGGGTGTGGACGACCTCGCCATATTGGCTTCGTTGGGAGGAACCCGAGCTGGACACGAGATACTTGGGATAACCTTTAGGGGTGCCGAGAGGCTCGCAGAGAAGCTGGGAGGCAGTGTGTCGATGGTTGTGGCCCCCGGCGCGTCGCTCGAACGAGTGCCGGTGCGCGGCGGAAAGGTGGACACCGTGATCCTTGAGGGCTCCAGGCGGTTCGAGCTTTCCCGGCTACTCAGGGCATTCGACGCCTCTGTCTCCCCTGCAGGCCTCACCACCATAGCTGGCCTAGCAGCGGCTGGTGTACCGGGCATCCTAGTGCCACTGCCCTCCCATTTCGAGCAAGAGGAGAACGCCAGGCTTGCGGTTAAGAAGTGGGGCTGGTTCAGGAGTGCCAGGCTTAGCTGGCTTAACCCGGAATGGATTGCGGATAGCATAGTGGAGGTCTCTAGGTCTAGGCCCGAAGAGGGGGACCGAGGCCTATTCCATAACCTGAAGGAGGCGGCCCGCATAGTGTTGTCATCGTTGGAGGCGGGCCCCACCTAAACCTCCAAATACATCTAGGCCCTGGATACTAGTAGTAACAAAGGGCTGGTGAGCCTCCTTGCCGTCCCTGAGAATCACAGTTGTAGGCATAGTGCAGGGCGTGGGTTTCAGGCCCTTCGTCTACAGAGTCGCCGCTATGAGCGGTGTTAAGGGATATGTGAGGAACATGGGTGGAAGCGAGGTCGAAATCCGCGTTGAGGGGCCTAGGAGCAACGTGGCTAGGTTCCTGGAGCTCTTCTTCCTAGAGCTCCCCCCGCCAGCCAGGCTTGAGGAGGTCGAGGTCCAGGAGGAGAGGTTTCAGGGTTTTCGGAGGTTCGAGATACTGCCCAGCGCCAAGAGGTTGGGGAAAAGGTCGATGATCCCACCTGACATAGGTATATGTGACGGGTGCCTTAGAGAGGTCCTCGACCCCAGGTCCAGGTGGTACCGGTATCCCTTCAATAGTTGCGCATGGTGTGGCCCCCGGTTCTCCATGATGTACCGCGTCCCCTACGATAGGGAGAACACCTCGATGAACGACTTCCCACTATGCCCTCGCTGTAGAGCCGACTACGAGGACACCCGGAACGTTAGGAGGTTTCACGCGCAAGGCATAAGCTGCCCCGACTGTGGCCCCAAGGTATGGCTGGTGGATAAGCAGGGATCAAGTGTCGAGACTAAGGATCCCCTCAGAGAAGCGGCTAGACTCATAGATGAGGGAAACATTGTAGCCATCAAGGGTCTGGGCGGCTTCCACATAGCAGCGCTGGCCACCGACGACGAGGTGGTCGAAAGGCTTAGGAGGAGGAAGCAGAGGCCTGCCAAGCCTTTCGCGCTCATGGCCCTGAACACCGAGATCGTGGAGAAGCTAGCATACCTGCCCCCAGAGGCGCGGCGACTCCTGGAGTCACCTGAGAAACCCATAGTGCTACTGCCCTTGAGGGAGGGCTCGCCTGTATCCCCCCTCGTGGCTCCCGGCCTAGACACCGTGGGGATCATGCTTCCCTATACGGCCCTCCACTACATGGTGCTCCAGGAGTCCAGGGACCGCTTCCTGATCATGACCAGCGGGAACAAGCACGGGAAGCCCATGTGCATAGACGAGGAGTGCGCCTTCCGCGAGCTAGCGGGCTTCGTGGATTATTTCCTGTTACATAATAGGAGGATTGTCAACCGGGTGGACGACAGTGTGGTCAGACTAACAGCAGGTCGCCCGACCTTCCTCAGGCGGAGCCGGGGGTATGCGCCAGTCTGGATCAGGGTGCCGCTAAGGTTCCACCACCCCATCATAGCCTTCGGCGCCGAGCTACAAACGGCTGGCGCGGTGGCCTTTGAGGACAAAGTAGTGCTTACACAGTACATAGGTGACGCCGACGACTACGATGTGCTAGAGGACCTTGACCGGTACTTAGAGTTCTTTGTGAAAACATACGGTATCAGGCCCTCCGACGCCATCCTAGTGGTGGACATGCATCCTGGCTACGCCTCCAGGAGACTGGGTGAAATATGGGCCGAGAAACACGGGGCCAAGCTGGTGGAGATTCAGCATCACTACGCCCATGCAGCCTCAGTAATGGCAGACTATGGGCTGAAGCCCGGCGAGGAGGCTGTGGTTATAGCTATAGACGGCATGGGGTACGGCGACGACAGCATGGTTTGGGGCGGGGAAGTGTTGGAGACCAGCTATACAGGCTACAGGAGGATAGGGCATCTAAAATACCAGGCCCAGCCGGGTGGGGACGCCGCCACCCGATACCCTGTGAGAATGCTGATAGGCATACTTTCCAGCTTCATGGAGGAGGACGAGGCCCTGAGTCTCCTCAGGTCGAGGCAGCTATTAAAAGGTCTGCGCTGGGGCGAGAAGGAGGCCAGGATAGCCTTTCTCCAGGCTTCGAGTGGAAGGGCTCCCCTAACCTCCAGCACGGGCAGGATACTTGATGCAACAGCTGCACTGCTGGGAGTATGCTTGGAGAGGACCTACGAAGGCGAGCCAGCCATGAGGCTTGAGGCATTTGCCCGAGGAGGAAGGCTCATCGATAGCGTCGAGGCTCCGGTTAGGCAACATGGCGGCGTCTTCACAGTGGATACATCGAGGCTCTTCGAGACCGTCCTGGAGAACCTGGATGCCGATCCCCGTAGCCTGGCCTTCACGGTCCATTACAGGCTGGGCGAGGCTCTGGCAGAGATAGCGTATCGGTCTAGGAGCGTGAGGAGCGGGGGCATAGTATATATGTCCGGCGGCGCGGCGGTCAACGACCATATAGTGGGCGCGGTCATCGAGTTTATGGCAAGCAAAGATGTGCAGGTTAAACTGCCTCGCCGGGTGCCTCCGGGCGACGGGGGGATCGCGCTGGGCCAAGCTGTCACTGCGGCTGCGAGGCTAGTCGAGAACTAGGGTGGATACGTTCATCATTTTCTCGACCACGCACTCTTTAGGAATGGAGATGCTCCTAACACCCAGCCTGACTAGTAGCTTCTCCAGTCTTTCTAGAACCATGGGAGTAGCCCTTTTTACAGGGCCTGAGAGAGGTCTGCCGAACTCCGTGGTCTGAGGCACCACGCCCACGACGTATGCCTTCCCCCGGTACTGGCCGGTGGCGTAGAGTAGTGCCACAAGGTGGGCTGGCGAAACGGCGTGGTTGTCCGTCTCCCGAGAAAACATGTAGGCGTATTCCGCCGTATCGGCTCTAGAGGGGTCTATCTCCAGGACACCCACGTCTCCCGGCTTGTCTCCCACCAGCCCCGGCTCCACTACGTCGAGGAAGACGATCGCGTCATACCCGGCGAGGTACCCCAGCATGCCCAGGCCTAGATGCGAGCCTTGGAAAACGTCAAACCCGTATACCCCGCACTCCTCGAGGAACTGTGCTAGCAGGTCGCCGTAGCCGTCATCTCCGTACATCCTGTTGCCAAGGCCTACCACTAGCACCCTCAAGGCTCCATTCCAGCCTCCCTTAGAACAGCCTCTTCAAGCCCCTCGCAGAGATTTTCGCCCGGCTCGCATTCAACAACTACTATTTCTCGCGGCCAGTGGGTTAGGAAGCTGGTAACACCATCTAAGAGTACGTCAACACTAACCCAGCCATCGAGGCTGGGCCTGATGTCCTCCAGGGCTTTGAAGGCGTTCTCCTTCTTTCTCAGACGTCTTCTGGAGACATGTATGCCCGGCGTCCTCCCCCGCCGCTCGGAGGTAACGATTACCAGCCTGGACGGCTTATGCTGGTTGATCAGATCGGCCACGGTGACCACATTGGTATGGAAGTCCTCTACAACTACGTTGCTGGGCAGCTCCATGGCTCTAAGCTTCTCATAAAGGTTGAGAACCTGTTGCCCAGCCTCGTCGAAGGGTGTAGCTATGAACCCTACCAGAACCTTTTCCCCGCCTCCTTGGGGCAGGCTTAAGCCTAGAACGGCGCCCAAAGCCTCTGCGAAGTCTCTTTTAGCCAGCTCCTCATCTCCTCCCAGCGCCTTTATGATCTGTGCCTTCATCGCCTCGGGGTCCTGGGGCTTCGCCTTGATCTCGTAGAGCACCTTCAGCAACGCCTTCTCGTCTACTCCGAGGATCTCCGCCAAGCTCCGCCTCACCTCCTGGTCCACTTCTTTGCCCAGCCTTGCCAGCATTCCCAGAAGCCTTGCCAGCTCCGTGACGATGTCCTTGCCCATAGAGGTAGCCTCCCCTGATATTGTTCCAGTGGACTATGATTAATGTAATTGCTGGGAAGCTGCTATCCTTTTTTATGATAAAAATTATATTTGTTGCTCTAACCAAATTTTATTTGGAATAGTGAATAGTGATAAATATTTACGGCGTTTAAATGAGATAAGTATTTATCTATACTCACATAATTATCAATAATAAAAGAAGAATATTGAGTGTGGGAACTTGAGTTTCCTTAAGGAGCTCAAAATATCGAGGAGAGACTTCCTGAAACTGAGCGGTAGCGCTGCCTTCTTCGCCTCCTTGGACTGGCGCAGCATCATCAAGACCGCCATGGCTCAGGTGCAGCAGGGCCTGATTAACATTGTTTGGTTCGAGGCTCAGGACTGCGCCGGCAACACGACTGCGCTGCTGGAGGCGACTGATCCCGATCTCCTCGACGTTCTGGGCGGCAAGTCGCACCTCGTGGGTCCCGGCGCCGTGAAGCTGCTGTTCCACGAGACCGTGATGGCTAGCTGGGGCACCGATACGCCGGCCTGGATAAAGGAGCTCCGAGACGATCCTGAGAAGCTTAAAGCCCTTCTGGAGAGCCTCGACCCGCAGGATCCCCTGAGAAGGACCCTGGAGGGCTACATGGCCCTAGGCTACAATCCTGGCCTGCTGCTCACCAGCCCCATCGATATCCTGAAACTGGCCGAGCAGGGCGCCCTCGACCCATTCGTACTGGTACTCGAGGGAAGTGTCCCGATAGACGAGAAGGCTGGAGGACCCCCCGGCTCCGACGAGTTCTGCTACATAGGGGAAGAGGGGGGCAAGGTCATATCGTGTGCTGAGTGGATGCGCCGCATCCTCCCCCGGGCAGCCGCCGTGGTCACAGTGGGCAACTGCGCCAGCTATGGCGGCCTAGTCTCCAACAAGGTGCTGGAAGCGCCAACAGAGGATGTTAAGAATATGGTAGAGGGTTGGTCAGCCAAGGGCTGGAGCCCCAGCCCCACCGGCGCCGTAGGGTTCTTCGACGACCCCATCAGAGGGTTCAAGGGACTAGTACACCTGCTCCCCGAGGCTGAGCCTTTCAGGAGGTTTGTTGACGGCGAGTGTGTACCAGAGAAGCCAGCTCAGGCCGACTGTAGGCCAGCTGTGGCCGTGCCAGGCTGCCCTGCCAACGGCCAGGCCCAGCTGAGAACCCTTGCCAACCTGGTGCTCTGGGTCGCCGGGCTCATGCCTCTACCCGAGCTGGACGAGTACTGGAGACCCAAGTGGATATACGGCAAGACAGTCCACGAGCAGTGCCCTAGAGGCGCCAACTACTCGGCTGGCGACTTCAGGAAGAACCCAGGGGACCCCGATTACCGGTGCCTCTTCGCCGTGGGCTGTAAGGGGCCCATATCTAACTGCCCGTGGAACAAGGTCGGATGGATCAACGGGGTCGGAGGACCGACCAGGACTGGCGGAGTCTGCATAGGATGCACCATGCCCGGCTTCACTGACGCCTATGAGGCGTTCTACGAGCCGCTCTCAGCTGTAGAGTCGCCGACCGGCAGGGTCGCCGCAGCCAGCCTGGTGGGTGCTGGCATAGTTGGAGCGGCGGCCGCCTACGGGCTCGCCAAGCTACACGAGAAGAAGGTGAAGGAGGCCGAATCCAAGCTTGAGGAGGAGAAAGCTTAGGAGGTGAGCATGCATGCCCAAGGAGATGCTCCTAGACCCCGTAACAAGGATTGAAGGCCACTTAGGAGTAAGGGTGATCGTTAACGAGGACGGGACTATAGACAGGGATAGTGTCAGAGTATTCGTCACCATGTTCAGGGGCTTCGAGGTGTTTCTCCGCGGCAGACGCCCGGAGGACGCCATTCACATAACCTCCAGGATCTGCGGCGTCTGTGGAGCAGCCCACGCCAATGCATCCATAATTGCCAACGACATGGCCCTAGGCGTACTACCCACAGAACTCGGCGTGGCCCTCAGGAACATGGCCCACGCCATGACCGACCATATATACGACCACCCCATGATCCTCAGCATGTTGGAGGGCCCCGACTTCAGCGCAGCCATAGTCGGCACCCTGACGCCAAAGGTGTGGGCAGCAGCCAAGGAGACCACAGCTGAGCACAAGGACAGGCACGGCTTCCCCACCATTGCCGACATAATGGAGGCCCTTAACCCCATATCGGGCAAGGTATGGCAGATGGCCATCAAGTATCAGAGGATCGCCAGGGAGGCCGGCGTCCTGCTCTACGGCAGGCACAGCCACCCCTCCACGCTGATACCTGGAGGCATCACAACGGACCTCACCAACCTGGAGCACCTGCTGATAGGCTACACCTTCAGGCTGGTTAAACTAACAGCGTGGGCCAAGTTCATCTACTACCTGTGGTACGACCTGGTCAACTTCATGAAGGAGAACGGATGCCTCGACGCCCCCGAGGGGGCTGGCTGCGACTACAGGGAGCAGGGCAAGACAGAGCTCAGCCCCGGCTCCGGAGAGTTCCCGGTCCTAGCCTCTTCAGGAATCTTCGAGGACCCGGAGGCCTATGCCAACATGGGCAGCTCGCCCGAGGAGATCTACTCCAACATCGACGAAGCTGCCAGCAAGAGGTTCCTGAAACTCGGGATAATCAAACAGGGCGCCAAGCCAGCCGAGGTCGTGACCAGGAAGTACACCGAGTACAACGTCAGCCTCATGGAGACCGTGGACCACGCCTTCTATGAGGAGTGGAACAGCAAATTCACCGACACCGACTACCTCGGCAACCCGCTGCTATGGGGCAAGGAGGACGTCAAGTGGCACCCCTGGAACAAGACCACCATACCCAAGCCCGGAGCCAAGGACTGGGCCGACAGGTACAGCTGGGCAGCCGTCGTGAGGTTCGTGTGGAAGGACGGGTCTAAGTACCCGGTGGAGGTCGGCCCCATAGCCAGGCTAGTATCCCAGGCATGGTACGACCAGACAGAGCCCTACAAGAGCGGCGGAGGCAGAATAGAGGTCACCCTGCCAAGGGCTGTTGACGACACGCTGCCTCCAGGAGTATGGGAGGAGGACACCCTGGTTTACGAGGCACCCGCTTACTCGACGACGCTGGAGAGGCTCTGGGCCAGGGCCTTCAACGTGGCCCTCGACGTGGCGGCTGCGTGGCATAACGTGGTCTACGCCATCAGCTACGTGAAGTCCGGCAAGCCGATAAAGACCTCCCGGTGGGACAGGAGCCATCCTAGCAGAATGACGTTCGGCGTAGGATTCAACGAGGCGCCCAGAGGCACCGTGAGGCACTGGCTGGTGCAGAAGGGCGGCAAGATACTGAACTACCAGATACACGCATCGACCACCAGCAATGTCCCGCCCCTAGGCAGGGACGGCAAGCCAGCACCCTTCGAGGCCAGCGTGAGGAACACCGTGGTCTCGGAGAACGCCGGACTGGGCCTCGAGGGATGGACTGGCCTGGACTTCATGAGGGCCATAAGGAGCTTCGACCCGTGCCTGGCGTGCGCCGTCCACATCCAGTTCGGCAGGGAGCCAGTGAAGGTGGTGAAGAAGCTGATAAGCCCCACCTGCGGGCTCTAGTCTTTCCACCATCTCAACAACCCTCTGCGGGGTGATGCGTCATGGTAGGCCTTGGACCCGACCTGTACGTGTTCGCCAAGGAGACGATGTTCCAAGTGGCCCTAGTGGTCTTCGTGTTCGGCGTAGTCTACCGCCTCTTCCGCTTCCTAGTGTTCTGGAGGAAGGTGGTTAAGGCAGAAGCCAGGAGCAGAGGCGCTGGCAAGAGGATCGCCGGCTTCTTCAAGACCTTCCTTGACCCCATTATAGAGGCGTTCAAAAACCAGCCCCTCGAAGGACTAGTGGGACTGCTGGCGCTGCACCTTATAGGGCTAATACCGCTAATCTTTCTAATGGACCAGCATATCGAGTCGTTTAACGAGATACTCCCAAAAATAGGCGGCCTCAGCTACGGCGTTCTAGCGCCACTCAGCGTGCCTCTAGGCCTCACGGAGGCTGTAACAGCGGTCCAGCAAGGCTTAACCATAACATCTTCCTGGGGGCCGCTCATAATAGTCCTCAATGGCGACGTGCTTGCCACGCTGGCACTAATAGCCATAGGCTACAAGATCGGCGTGAAGCTGATGGAAAGGGGGCGTGGAATACAGCATATCAGGATAGGCGACTTCCTGGCTCTGATACTGCTGGCGGGCATAATATTGTTCGGCTTCATAGCGGCCCACCACCTGTGGAGCGGCTCAGGCTACTGGACGGCCCTCGGCATTCACATCCTCCTAGCGGAGATCCTGCTGATGGCGCTACCCTTCACCAAGTTCTGGCACTTCGTCTTCGGCTACTGGTACGGCAAGCTCCATGAGTGGTACGACCTGAGGGTGACCAAGGGTGCCACGTGAGGGGTGAGGGATGGTGGAGGCGTTCAAGAAGATAATAGAGATGGTCGAGTGGGAGGCCTTCCACAAGGATAGGCTGGAGACAGGGATTAAGCGGATGATGAGCCGCGTCGACGTGGTGGCGCTACACTTCCTGGAAAACTGCGTCTCCTGCGCCCTCTGCAAGACAGCGTGCCCCTACTACTATGTGGACGAGAAATACTCGCCAGTAAACAAAGCGGAGGAGGCCAGGAAGATTTACAGGAAAGAACTCACCTTTGCAGGCAAGATACTGGGACCCCTGGTACACGCCAGGAAGCCTGGCTCGGCGGAAGACTTGGACCGGATAGCCGAGTTTGCCTATGCCTGCACCAACTGCGGGGCCTGCTACACGACATGCCCCTTCGGCATAGATAGCGGCGTCCTGATCAACCATGTCCGCACAATGCTTACCACAACCGGCAGAGTACCCACCATACTCCAGGCCTTCGAGATGGCTGAGCTGACCGGCATGTACCTACAAGTGCCTGGCCTCATGCAGGCATGGGAAGAGACCATGAAGAAGGCCGCCGAAGCGATAGGTAGGGAGCTGCCATTCGACAAGGAGGGCGCCGAGATAATGCTATTCCCGACACTGATCGACACACTCTTCACGCCGGGAGCAGTGATAGGCGCCATCAAGCTGCTCGACAAGATGGGTGCCGACTGGACCCTACCCAGCAAACCCCTCGGCGTAAGGCCGCCCATAGCAACGGTGATCGGCGACACTGAAGGAGTAAAGGCGCAACTAGGCAAGGTTCACGAATACCTGGAAAAGATGAAGCCCAAGAAAGTGGTGCTGGTGGACGGCGGCTTCGTGTACCCCGCCATGAGGTGGAAAATGGCCACAGTGCTCGGCAAGAGGCCCGGCTACAAGGTGCTCCACTTGGTCGAACTGGTCTACGGGGCCCTCAGGGAGGGCAAGCTGAAACTAGCCACCACCGACGACAAGGTGACTTGGCACAGCCCCTGCCAGCTGGGGAGGAGGGGCGGCGTCATACTGGAGCCCGAGGAGGTTATGAGGAGACTCAGCAACGGCTACAGGCCACTCCCCCACCACGGGCTACACACGTTCTGCTGCGGCGGAGGTGCTGGCATGGGCTGCATGACAAGGGATATGCACGAAATGATGGGCAAACTGCTTGGCGCCTCGCTCTACGATCTCATGGGCGACAAGGAGAAGAGGTTCCTCGATGCCGCTGAGAGGAGATACAGGCTCTCCATAAAAAGGAAGATGGAGGACATAGAGCAGAGTGGCGCCGAAATAGTAGTTACAGCCTGCCCAGTATGCATACACACCATAGAGCTGGGAGCCCAGCTCTACGGCCCTAAGGTTAAGGTAGTGCATCTGGCCGAGTACCTCAGCGAGCACCTGGAAGGTTGATCAAAATATTTTTCTCCACCTCCACAGCCTTACTCCTTCCTACCCAGCATAATTACCCCCAATGTCATGAACACAGCTATAAATCCCGCCAGCGCGGCCAGATCCGCCGCTATGTTGCCTAGGCCCCACCCTCTCAGCACCACGGAGCGAAGCGCATCAACAGCGTAGGTGGCTGGAAGCATACGTGACACAGTCCTCATATACGGGGGCATGGCTTCTAGGGGCCAGAAAACCCCTGACAGCAGGAAGGTTGGTATAGTTACTATTGGGAGTGTGAGTACAGCTTGGCTCTCGGTTCGGGCCAGCGCCGAGAGGGCTATGCCCAGGTTCACGCCGGCAATAGCCAGAAGGATCACGACAAGTAATGCATCGAAAGGATTGCCCCTGATCTCTAACCCGTAGAATACCTGTGCGGCTCCCAAAATAATGGCGGCCTGGAGGCTGCCTAGCACGCTGAAGGCCACGCTATACCCGCCCATGATCTCCCATACTCTTAGAGGAGAGGCCTTCAGCCTCTCCAGGGTCCCCATGACGCGCTCCTTCACGAAGGACAGCAGCGTCAGGAGGGTTGAAAGCACGAAGACGGCGAAGCTCACAACGCCTGACACAAACACCTCTAGATAGGTTGCCCCCGCCCCATATACAGGCTCCACCGTGAGGGCCAGCGGCTGCTTAAAGCCCCTTGCAGCGGCGGCACCGGCCAGTGCGGCCCTCGCGCTGGCCACCACGGCATCCGAGACGGCGGGGTTGCTAGCATCCAAGTATAGAATGAGGGAGGCATTGCCCCTAAGGACACTCTCCGTGAATCCCGGCGGAAAATATATGACTGCCCATACCTCTCCGCCCCTCAGACGATCCAGGCCTTCCTCCAGGTTCTCGACCACCAGTAGCCTTACTGTCGAGTCGTTTTTTAGCCTCCCAACAACGAGTTCTGACAGCTTCTTGCCAGCAACACCCCTATCCATGTCGACCAGGGCCACCGGTACATCCGACACGCCGCCGCGGAAGGATTCTCCGAAAGCGAGTACAACTATTAGCGGCGCTATAAACGCTAGAGCCAGCGCTCTCCGGTCATGCTTCAGCTCCCTGAGAACCCGTATAAGCACGGCGCGGATCAAGGCTCAGCACCTCCGGTAAGCTTGAGGAAAGCCTCCTCTAGACTCGATGAACCCGTCTCCTCTACAAGTCTCCTAGGACTATCCACAGCTGCCAGGCGCCCCCTGTGGATCACCGCTACACGATGGGCCTTCGCAGCCTCGTCCATGTAGTGGGTCGAGAGTATGATGGTAACACCTTCTTCGGCAAGTCTATAGAAGTGGCTCCAGAACCTGGCTCTGAGCCTGGGATCCACGCCTGCAGTGGGCTCGTCGAGCACCAGGAGCCTGGGCTCATGGATCAGCGCGGCGGCCAGACTAACCCTCCTAACGAGACCGCCGCTCAGTTTGCCCACCAGCCTATCCAGATGCTCTTCCAGGCCCAGCAGGGCTGTTACGTCTCTGACCCTTTCATCTAGCCTTCGCCGCGGCACTCCGTAGATCTCTGCGAAGAACTCCAGGTTCTCCCTCACGGTGAGATTATGGTAGACGGCTGGCGCCTGGGGCATGTAGCCTACCCTTTCCATGATTAGAGGGTCCCCTGGGCGGCCGCCAAGGATTTCTGCCTCTCCTTCGCAGGACAGCAGGCCTAGAAGGCATCTTATCGTGGTGGTTTTCCCAGCGCCATTTGGACCTAGGAGGGCGAAGATCTCCCCCTCAGCCACATCGAAGGAGACACCATCAACTGCCACCAGGTTTCCGAAAACCTTGCGCAGGCTACGCACGGTTACGGAGGAGCCCACGGCCCCCACTCGTGATAACTATAGTTGTGGTTAAGAGAAATATATGGCGCTTTGCAGGGGGTGAATATACCTGATTATGTATTAAGACCAGGGTGCATAATATATTAATTAATTATAAAAAAGTATGGGCCCTCCAACCTTTCAAATATTTGTGTGATTGGGAAAAGTATAATATAATTTATTAATTACGTTATCTAAGAACTTTAATGACTTAAAGGGTGTGAGGCGGTGAGTACGGGTTCTGGCGGGGGAGTGGTTGTGGGTGTGGGGAAGTGGTGGCCAGCCATAATACTGGTAATCATGGCTTTCGCGGTGGGACTCATAGTTGGTCTCGGAGGCGAAAAAGGCTTGCCCAAATATGAGGCGAAGCCCGTGCAACACGTGGATCATTCGTCCTTCTTCGCTGAGGCCAACATAACCAAGTATGAGGGCTCTAAGACCTGTATCAAGTGCCACAGAGACGAGGTTGTCGAGGTCTTCCATTCCTACCACTACCAGCTGGCATCAGTGCAGAACGACATTGCAGATCACCAAGGCATCCTCTATGGTGGTCGTTTCACCTACAACGACTTCTGTGGATGTATCTTCTGGAGAGGGGAGAAACCTGTTAACTGGATCGGATACGTGGTCCTCAAGAAGGCCCCCTCCGGCTACGAGGACCTTGTTGGGAGCTTCACGGGGCTAACCGGCTGCAGCATGTGCCACGGTGTGGGCATGGGTCTCCCGCCCAGTCCAGAGCCCAGCGAGGCCCAGCTAGGCAACATAGACTGCCTGGCATGCCACGCCGATCCCGGGGTCTATCTATCAGGGCCCTTCGGCATAGCGAAGGGTGTTAGGAACGTGACCAGGGATGAGCAAGGAGTCTGGCACTACGAGGTGAAGCTCAGCATAGACGTTATAGCCAAGAACATACTGAGGACACCCACCAAGGACAACTGCCTTGCCTGCCACGCCGTGAGCGGCGGGGGACCGCATCTCAAGCGGCCTAACCTCTCACCCGACCTTATGGGCAGCAAGGTTACAGAGGACTTCGACGTCCACATAGCGGCAGGGCTCCAGTGCGTGGACTGCCACAGGGTAGAGGACCATAGGTTCCCTACTAGGAGCGTCGACACCTTCTCCAGAGAGGAGGGCCAAGTACCTTCATGTAGCGACTGCCACGGGGAAGACCCGCACTCCGGGGTCTACGGCTGGTTCCTGAACAGGTTCCACGGCCGCGTGGCGTGCCAGACATGCCACATACCATTGATAGCCCACGGCAAGTACCCTACCGACACCCACCGCGACTGGAGTGCATCAACCTTCCTGCCCGAAAAGAAGCGCTGGAAGTTCAGTATACCTGACCCCGAAACCGGGGCCGTCGACAGGTGGTACCTGGACTCCAACGTTGTTCCAGTATATGCATGGTACAATGGGACCAGGCAGATCTACGTCTACCCAGAACCCGTTGAGCCCCTCAAAGAGGGCCCAGAGTATGAAAAGTACCGGATGGAGCCGGTCAATGGCGAAAGCCTAGGCGTAGTGGTGTATGCCAAGCCCCTGGGAAGCCGTGGCGATCCCAACGCTAAGATATACCCCTTCAAGATACACCGTGCGGTTGTTGCCTACTCTACACTCAACAAGACAATGGTGCCCATGAAGGTAGGCGTAGCGTTTGCGACAGGCAACACGACGCTCGCATACCTTAAGGGCTCCGAGGCTACAGGTGTCAAGTGGACGCCTGGAACCTATATTACCATTGTCAGGTACATGCAGGTCAACCACGGGGTCCAGCCAGCCGAGAAGGCGCTTCATTGCCTCGACTGCCACGGCGTAACCACCAAGAGGATGGACTGGCAGGCGCTGGGCTATGGCATATACCCGAAGGTAGCCTTCGCATCGATAGTTGCCGGGCCTCCGATAATCCTGGCCCTAGCCGTGTACCTATGGTGGAGGCGTAGGAGGGCCTAGAAAATCAACACTTTTTTACACCCATTGACAACTATTTCTTATTTGGAACTGCAGCGCCACGTATTGTCTCCGACCCCTTAAGCTCACCGTGCCTTTGGAGGTGGGGCGAGTTGAAGGCTAGGGGTAAGAGGACAGATGGGCCGGTATCGAGGCTGATAAACCGGCGGGTCTCAGGGAGGATCTCGGGCTACATCGTGTCCCACGACATACCGCTTACACCCAACCAGGCATCCCTGATAAGCGCGGTAGTAGGCTTTCTAGCCCTACCCCTATACTTGGCCGGCCAGCCTGCCCTCGCCGGCGCTGTGGTGCAGGTATCCTCGATCCTCGACGGCGTGGACGGCGAGATAGCCAGAGCCAGGGGCCAGGCGTCTAGGCTGGGCGGGTTCCTTGACTCCATGCTGGACAGGGCCGTGGACATAGCCGTGCTCCTAGGCCTCAGCCTCTATGCTTACATTACGGGTCTTCCTCACGCACTAGTATTGGTTGCATCCATGCTCGCCCTTGCGGGAGACCTTATGGTCAGCTACCTCCATGCGCGCGGCGAGGCGTCCCTTGGGGTGCATCCACTCTTGCTGGGAAGGGTTCCCAGCCTCGCGTCTAGGGATGTGAGGCTCTTCATCGTGTTTCTGGGAAGCCTCGCATCTCAGGCCGATCCCCGCGCCTCTCTGGCCACGTTGTTGCTGGTTGCGGTGCTTTCCCTGACATATGTTGCCCTGAAAACGGTGGATGTAGCTCTCGGCTATCGGGAGGGGATGGGTGGTGGGCGGGATAGCTGAGGCAGTAGTATTAGCTGCTGGCCTGGGGAGAAGGCTGAGGGCGTACCTTGGAACGGTCAAGTATCTAGCCGAGATAGGTGGGGAGCCCCTGATCTCGTATCCTTTAAGGGCTCTGAAGGCCGTGGGGGTCAGAAGCGTTCACTTGGTGGTTAACCCGTCCCATGCCGAGGAGCTGGTCGGTGTGGCTAGAAGGATCTTCACCAGAGTTGATTACGTTCTGAACCCTCACCCTGAAAGGGAGAACGGCTACAGTCTGCTGCTGGCCGAGGACCTTGTGGAGGACGACTACTTCTACGTCTCAATGGCCGACCACATCTACCAGCCAGAAGTCCTGGAGGTCCTGGCCAGGGAGGCCGTCGACAGTGTAGCTGTTCTGGGCGGGGATAGGAGTCCCCGGTTCATAGACGTGGCCGAGGCAACCAAGATACTGGCCCCCGAGGGGCTGGTGATGAGGATCGGCAAAGGGCTGGAGGAGTACACCCATATCGATGTGGGGGTGCATGTTTTCTCCCGGAAGATCTACGAGGTAGCCAGGCGGGGCCACATACCTGAGAGGCTTAGTCTCTCCACCCTCGTTAACACGGCGGTGGCCCAAGGCCTAGTTGTCAAAGTAGCTGACGTCACAGGGTTCGCCTGGACGGAGATCGACACGCCCAGAGACTACGAGGAGGTGCTACACGGCTATAGGAGGACGGTCCTGGAGGCTCTGCGTCTGGGAGGGCGGGGAGCCTTATAGAACCAAAAATGGGATAACCTGTCGAGCCGCTAAATGTTACGCGGGTGGGTTGTTGGGATCCCGCATACTCGTTGTAGATGTGGGTACAACTACGCTCAAGGCAGCCGTCATGGATTCTGAAAGTCTCAGGCCTCTCGGATCCTCTTCACTGCCCGTCGAGATGGAGTATCCGGCACCGGGCTATGCCGAGTTGGACGTGGAGAGGCTCTGGGACACCGTAGCTGCCGCGGCTAGGGAGGCCATTAGTAGGGCCGGGGCCGGGAGTGTGGAGGGACTAGTGTACGTAACCCAGATGGCAGGCGTGGTCCCCGTATCCCGCGAGGGCAGGCCGTTGATGAAGCTGATGACGTGGCTTGACGAGCGAGCCGCCGGGCTGCCCCAGGAGCTTTTCTCGGGGTTCCCACGTGTAGCCGGATACAACCTGTTCAGACTGTTCAGATACCTGAAGATAACTGGCGGCGTTCCCAGCAAGACGGGGAAGGATCCCCTCTCAAAGATGGTGTGGGTAAAGCGGGAGAGGCCCGATGTCTTCAGTGAAACATGGATGTTCCTCGACGTGAAAAGCTATCTCCTCTACCGGTCCACTGGAAACGCCGTAACTAGTCCCGACGAGGCCAACCTGACATGGCTTGCCGACACCCGGAACATAGACAGGATCAGGTGGTCCAGGCCCCTCCTGGAGGAGCACGGACTGAGCGAAGGAATGTTGCCGGAGATCAGGCCCTCCACCGGCGTGGCAGGCGAGCTTACCCGGAAGGCCGCCAGGCACCTGGGACTAGAGGAGGGCGTACCAGTGGTGGTGGGCTCCGGGGACGTGGCTGCTGTAGCCGTTGGCTCCGGCGCCGTCAGGCCGGGCGAGCCCCACATCTACGTGGGGACGAGCAACTGGATAGCAGCCCACGTGGAGAGGAGGCTCCTTGACATCTGGCACTACATGGGGAGCCTGGCTAGCGCCATCCCTGGACGTTACTTGTTCATAGCCGAGCAGGAGATCGCCGCCGGGGCCCTGGAGTGGCTCATAGAAATCACCGGGGACAGGGATGGCTCAGTTTACGAGAGGATAGCCGAGATGGTTTCCAGCATACCCCCGGGCTCGGAGGGGCTGATCTTCCTTCCCTGGATGTATGGGGAAAGGAGCCCGATAGATGACGAGACGGTTAGAGGGGTGTTCTTCAACCTAACCATGACCCATGGCAAGCCCCACCTCTACAGGGCGGTCATGGAGGGCGTGGCGTACAACATAGGGTGGGCCTACGAGTACTTCGCGAAACACGTGCCTCACAGAGGGCCGCTGAGAATCGTGGGCGGGGGAGCCCTCTACGACGAGTGGTGCCAGATCATAGCAGACGTGCTCGGAGCAGAGCTGGAGAGGACCGGCGATCCCAAGGAGGCTGGCCTGAGGGGCGGCGCCATGATGGCCGGAGTAGCCCTGGGCCTCTACGGGAGCTTCGAGGATGCCGCCGGGCTGGTGCCCGTGGAGAGGAGGTTTGAGCCCAGGGCCGACGCCAGGGAGGTCTACGAGAGGAGTCTCAAGGCCTTCAAGAAGCTGTACCAGAGGCTGAGCCCCGTATTCAGGCTCCTAAACAGAGAGGGCCCCGGCACACAAACCAAATAGAGCTTCCAGGCAAAACTACCATGAATGGGTGGGATTCTTGACCCGTCTTCTCCCTGAGAAAGGGCTCGAGGCTCGGAAGGTACTCGAAACACTGGCCAGCTACGCCTCCATAGATATGGACCCCTCCAGCGCGAGGCTGTGGGGCCACATCTACGAGCCCGGAGTGGAGGAGGTCTGGAAAGTGGCGTTGGAGGCATACGCACTGTACCAGAAGAAGAACATGCTGGACCCCACGGTTTACCCTAGCATCATACGCATCGAGAACGAGCTGGTCTCGGCCGTGGCCAGCCTCATGGGGGGCGGCGAGGGCGTGGTGGGCAACTTCACGGGCGGAGGCACGGAGAGCATAATGCTCGCAGTAAAGGCGGCCAGGGACTACTATTGGTCCCACAGGGGCCGCGGAACGGTGCCCGAAATAGTGCTCCCCATAACAGCTCATCCAGCCTTCCATAAGGCCGCCCACTACCTTGGACTGAAAACCATCGTTACCCCAGTGGATCCCGAGACACTGCAAGCCGATGTCGACGCCATTGCTGAGAAAGTGTCGGACAGGACAGCCATGGTAGTGGGCTCGGCGCCCAACTACCCCTACGGCGTCATTGACCCGATCAGGGAGATGGGCGAGTTGGCCGAGGACAAGGGGCTATGGTTACACGTCGATGCCTGCATAGGCTTCATACTACCCTTCCTTCGAATGCTGGGCGAACCGATACCGGAATACGACTTCAAGGTTCCCGGTGTCTCGTCGCTCTCCACCGACCTCCACAAGTACGGCTACTCGCCCAAGGGGGCCTCAGTGATCCTTTACAGGAGCAAGGAGCTCCGGATACACCAGCTGTTCTCCTACTCGCGGTGGCCCGGCTATCCTCTGGTAAACACCGTGGTCCTCTCCTCAAGGCCTGCCGGTAACCTGGCGGCGGCCTGGGCTGTGCTGAACTACCTCGGGGTCGAGGGGTACAGGCGCCTCGCAGAGAAAGTGTTGGAGGCCAGGAGGACACTGGAGGAACAGCTGCCCCGGCTGGGTTTCCAGGTGATGGGCAAGCCCCAGGCCGGGATCCTGGCCTTCACCAGCACCGAGGTCAACGTTTTCAAGCTGGCCCAAAGGATGGCCGAGAAGGGCTGGTACATACAGGTGCAGCCCGGCTCGATACACCTAGACCTCAAGCCCAGCATACATCTAACAATAGCGCCCAGACACTGCGACGTTGTTGGCCAGATGCTGGAGGACCTGGCCAGGGCCAAGGAGGAGGTCAGAGGCCACCCCCTGCCCCCGGAGAACGCGCTCAGGTTCCTCCAGGAGGCAGGCCTAGCCTCGCTGGATCCTGGAGAGCTTGAGAAGGCCATGCCGCGTCTGCTGGAGAGGCTCGGACTGACGGGCGAAGCCCTGCCGAAGGACATGTCCCTCATCAACGAGCTGATGTACCTGATGCCGCCCGAGATGGTGGAGCAGGTGCTGAGTCTCGTGATGAACGAGCTTTACTCCCCCTAACTCCAGAACTATGTTTTTCTAAGCCTCGCGATGAAAGCCCCAATGGTCCCGTGGAGGTGTGGGTAGAGCCTCAAGGCGCCGTGAAGCCCGATGCCGGGCCTACCCAGAAGCAAGGGGGGCTCCTCCAAAACTGCTAGCCCCTCATCCACCACGCTTCTAACCACATCCTCGTTCTCCTCCACAGTCAGCGTACACGTAGTATAGACGACCACACCTCCAGGCTTTACAGCTTCGAGGGCCCTCCGGAGCAGGCTCCTCTGGATACGGCTCAGCTTCTTCACAACTCCGGGGCCGGCACGCTCGAGCCATAGCCTTGTCTCAGGGCTATGGCCAAGCCTCCCCATGCTCGTGCAGTCGGGATCTACGAGTGCCGCGTCGAAGGCCGAGGGGTGCACAACGTCCCGTGTTGTGTCGGCGTGGAGGAGTTCTATTCTAGCCCCCTTGGACGCCGCCAGGCCCGCCTCGACCGAGAGCCTCCTGGCGGACAGGTCCGCACCGACGACGTATGCGCCCCCCAGGCTCAGCTGAATGGCCTTACCTCCGGGGGCGGAGCATGTATCTAGCACCCTCCATCCCGGACGCGCGGCCAGGCTGGAGGCTGCCAGGACGGATGCCCTGTCCCGGATCATGTACGGCACCCCCAGCTTATTCCCGATATCCTCGAGGCTCCCTGACACTATCTCCACGACGCCCGGGACCACCGGATCCCTCCTGGCCTCTACGCCGTGGGACTCGAGAAGCCTCACAACCCTGTCGATGTCGCCGGCGAACCACGCCCACCTGGAGTGAGGCCTGCTGAAGGCTTCCAGCAGTTTCCGCGCCTCGCCGAACCCCAGGAGCCTGGAGAAATAGGCGACTACCCAGAGCGGCTGTGAGTACCTTACGGCTAGCCTGCGCAGCCCCTTCAGCCCCGAGAGTATGTCCCTGATGCTGAGCCTGCGCAGCTCCACTAGGTCCCTCCGGTGGAGGGGCAGGTTCCGGCGGGATGCTATGTCGGCAAGCCTGTCCAGGGGGACGTTGGGCCTCAGGAGCGCCTCGTAGGCCACTATGCGGGCCAGCATGCTTCTCGGAGGCCTGCGCTTAACCCTGCGTAGAGCCTCCTCCACCAGCTTGTAGCTCCTAAGATAGCCTAGGGAGAGGGCGAGGACGAGCCGCCTAACCCTCCTATCGTCCCCAGCCACGCGTTGCACCGCTCCCCTGAGGCCCAGCTGGCCCGTGGATGCCAGCACCACCGCCTGGGCCGCCAGCTCCTCGACGCTCACAGCCACGCCGGGTGCCCGAGCTATATGGGGCACGGTAAACTATATTTTTGCCAAGGTACTGGTGTGTGGAAAAGCCGCTGGCAAACCAGTGGGTGAGAGGAATGGTGAGAATACTGGTCACCAACGACGACGGGATCCACAGCCCTGGGCTGAGGCTCCTCTACGAGGCAGTCAAGGAGCTGGGCGAGGCCATAGTGGTGGCCCCCGAGACCCCTAAGAGCAGCAGCGGGCTGGGAATAACTCTCCACAAGCCCCTCAGGATCAACAGGGTGAATCTCTGGGGCGTGGAGCTTTACTCCATCAACGGCACGTCGAGCGACGTGATCCACGTAGCCCTCAACGAGCTGGCTAGGGACGTCGGCCTAGTGGTCTCAGGAGTCAACATCGGCGACAACACCAGCGTCCAGGTCATACTGTCCTCGGGCACCGTCGGCGCGGCAGCCCAGGCGGCCCTCATAGGGATACCGGCCATAGCCTTCTCCGCCGCAGTCTCGGATGGCGAGGACCTCGAGGACCCCGCCTACGCTGAGGCCTTGAAGGCCCTGATAAGGTCCATGGCCAGCTTCGTGCTGGAACACGGAATGCCGAGGGACGTGGACGTGCTGAACGTCAACTTCCCCCCAGAGATCACCGGTAAGACGCGGGTCAGGGTGGTGAAACCCGCGAGAATGCGGTTCACCGAGTACATCGAGAAGCGCCTCGACCCCCGGGGCAGGCCATACTACTGGGTCTACGGCGAACCCGTAACCCCTGAGCCCGGCACCGACGTCTACACGGTGATAGTGGAGAAGGACGTCGCAATAACTCCGCTATCCTTCAATCTATCCCCAGTGATGTCGGAGGTGGACGAGAAGGTCCTGGCCATGGCCAGGGAGGCTGAGAAGATATTGGCTAGCCGGGCCCGCTAGCATGGCGCTACCAATATAACTCCCCGGCCCCTCCAAGTCTAGGGGCGCCAACATGGATGCAGTCTATAGCGTAGGCCTAGCAGGTATGACTCTGATCGTTGCTGGCTGGCTGATAAGCCTAGACACCGTCCCCAGCCCCAGGCTCAGCGGGCTCTACGGGCTGGGAAGCGCCCTCCTAGCAGCTTACGCCTACCTTCTAGGAGACCCGGTCTTCCTCACACTGAACGTACTCGCAGCCATAGTTTCACTATACAACTTCCAGAGGGCGGTGAGGAACCGCTTCCCCAGCAAACCTACTCGCAGCTGAGGCTCCAGACCTGTCCAGCCTAATGCCCGGCCCGTACGGCGGTCTGCAGATCGCTCCGAACCTCTTAACCACAACCCTCTTCCCACCGAGGTCCTCCCTACTCCACAGGCCATCTAAGACAGTTCTCCCCGTATTCTTCAACAATGCCAGGACACACGCCTTCCCTGGTAGCGTCATCGGCTATTAAACGTCCTGCCGCCCCATCATCCGGCATAGTATCATGTATACATGTATATATGTATAGACAAAGTTATTAGCCGGCACCCCACACATCCATACCGTGGTGGATATTTTGCCTAGCGTGGTCGTGCGGGTGGATCCTGAGCTTAAGAGACGTATGAAAAAATTCAGCTACATCAATTGGAGCGAGGTTATAAGGCAGGCCATACAGGCCAAGTTGGAGGAGCTGGAGCAACGCAGCCTTGCTGAGGCATTACTAATCAACGAGAAGCTCCGTAGGAAGGCTCCGGAAGGCTGGGATTCGGGTAGGGTGATAAGGGAATGGAGAAGGAAAAGGTAGTGGTGGATGCCAGTATTGTGGCCAAATGGTTCCTCGAGGAAGAGTACAGTGGCCAAGCCTTGAAGCTAAGGGACGACTATATTGGAGGAAGCTTCCAAATAGTTGTTCCGTCGCTCCTGGAGTATGAGGTTCTCAACGCACTCAGGTATAGTGGAGTTTATTCTCCGGAAGAGTTGAGGAGTATAGGTCTGGCCCTAAACAAGTATGGCTTCGAGACCCGCGAGCTTGGAGGAGAATTGAAGGCTAAAACCATCGCCCTGGCGATAGAGCATAACATAACTATATACGATGCAAGCTACATCGCCTTAGCCAAGACGCTAAACGCCAAGCTTTACACCGCAGACAACGAGCTGGTAGAAAAGTTTCCGAAGACAGCCGTCCACATTAAGGACTACAAGTAGTGCCGGGTACCAGAATTGCGAGACAAAGTTTCCTCGAAGGTTCGGCGCATATGCACCGAACTAGCCAGCCTAGGATTCGAGTGTAAAGTCAGCCCCAAGGAACTATTAACATACCTCGAGGCACCGACTTACGAGTCCGAAGCCACTCCTCTAGAAGAGGTCTTGGAAAACCGGTATCTACTCATACACGAGCTGGTAGAGGTAACGCTGCTTAAACAGAGGGGCTACGTGATCGATAGAAACGTTGTCAGGCACGCTTATCCCTATACTTATGAGGCCCATCTTGAAGCCATGGACGTGGAGCTTAGCCTCGCCCTGAGGGAGGGGGATATGGCATGGGTGGAGCGACGGGTCAGAGACCTGAGAAGCTATCTAGAGGATCCACTACTACCTTCTGGCCTGGCGGGAAGAGTGAAGCTGCTCATAGAAAAATACACGTCAATCTTGGAGGGATAAGGATAAAGGGTGCCGGAAAAGGCTTCACACGCTTTACCCGGTCTTGCCGGATCTCTCCTTGAGCTTCCTCAGCTCCTCTATCAGTATCGGTAGTGCTTCGCGCCAATCGGCTACTATGCCGTAGTCGGCGTTCTTAAATATGGGTGCATCGGGGTCCTTGTTGATTGCCACAACTAGTCCGGCCTCCCTGATGCCTATTACGTGCTGAGCGGCGCCGCTAATACCGACGGCTATATATAGCTTCGGCCTCACGCTTTTGCCGGTCTGGCCCACCTGCCTCTCGTGGGGTATGAGGCCCAGATCTACGGCCTTCCTACTCCCGGCGACGACTCCTCCAAGGATCTCCGCGAGCTCCTCGAGGGTCTTGAAGCCCTCCTTGGTGCCCACACCCCTACCGCCGGACACTATGTACTCAGCCTTCTCTATCGGCACCTCGCTCCGCTTCAGCATCTCCACCTTGACCAGGCTTATCGGGGGCTTTGACAGCTTGTAGTCCTCGGGGTTCTCCCAGACTATCTCGCCCTCCCGGGACTCGTCGCGGGGCGGCAGCGGGAATATGTTGGGCCTCGCCGTGGCTATCTGAGGCCTCCTGAACGGCGTCTTGATGTACGCCAGGAGTATCGCCGCGAAGGGTGGGCGTATCATGAGGAGGTCGCCCGTCTCCTCGTCCACTTCGAACTGGGTGCAGTCAGCCGTTATGCCTGCCTTCAGCAGCCCGGCCACGTAGGGGGCTATCTCCCTGCCCCTCATGGTGGCTGCGAGGAAAATCACCTCGGGCTTCCTGGCCTCGGCGAGCCTGGCTATGGCCTCGCCGTAGACGCCGGGTATGTAGGTGGCCAGCTCCTCGCTGACCAGGATCCTCACCCGGTCGGCGCCGTGGTATATCATCTCCTTGGCCGCCTTCTCCAGCTGCTCCCTATCGCTGCCCAGCAGGATACCCTCCACAAAGGTCTCCAGCTTGTCGGCTATTCTCCTCGCCGGGGTGAGCATCTGGAGGCTGGGCTCCGTTATGCCCTGCTCGTCCACCTCACCTACAACCCAGACGCCCTCGTACTCGTAGGGCTGGGCGCATCCCCACTCGGGGCACAGCTTGTCGCAGTCCACCTTCTTCTGTCTCCTCTTCTCAGCCAGGCTTACCTTCTTCTCAGCACTCAAAGGGCAACACCCCCTCCTCGCACAGTTTTTCCACGAGCTTCTTGACGGCCTCGCTGGGAGGCCCCTCTATGACCTGCTTCTTGCGGGGAACCTCGGGGGTCCAGGTAACCTTGGAGACCAGTGTGGGGCTACCCTTGAGGCCCAGGCACCTGGGGTCGAGGCCCAGCTCCTTGTTGCTCCATACCTGGATCGGGTTCTCCATCCTGACCCTCAGCTTGTTGTAGATGCTCACGGGCCTCGGCTTCTGGCTTTTCATAGCGACGCCGAGGATAGCCGGCATCTTGAGCTGATACCATTCGAGTCTGTCCTCCAGCATCCTCCTCACCGTAACTGTGCGCTGCTTCTCGTCTACCTCCTCCACCCTGTCCACATAGTACATGTAGGGCAGCTCCAGCCAGCCCGCCACCTGGGCCGGTATGTGGGCCGTGGAGCTATCGATGGTCTCCTGTCCGAAGAGGGCTAGGTCGAAGTCGCCTATTCTCTTCAGGGTCTGGGCGATCACGTAGCTGGTGGCGAGGGTGTCGGAGCCAGCGAAAACCCTGTCGCTCACCAGGATGGCATCGTCGATCCCCATGCCTATGACATGCTCCAGCCCCTTGATGGCGCTGGGAGGCGCCATGGAGATCGCCGTGACCTTGGCGCCATACCTCTCCTTGAGTTGGAGGGCCAGCTCCACGGCGTCGAGGTCGTGCGGGTTGACGATGCTTGGCACGCCCTCACGGATCAGGGTCCCCGTCTTGGGATCGAACCTCACAGCCTGGGTGTTGGGCACCCATTTTATACCCACGACCACCTTCAATGACAAGCCTATCACCCCCCGGTTTAGGAGAACCTGTACTGCACCCCCTTGCCGCTGACAGGGAAGTTCCAGGATATAGCGTCCATGGGGCATATCACCCTGCAGGTGCCGCACTCTAGGCAACCCTCATAGCTGAACACTATCCTGTCGTCCACCAGCACGTAGCAACTAGCAGGGCAGAGGTAGGTGCACGGCTTCTTGGGACACTTGGCACACTTCTCCGAGTCCACCACTATATGGGCCCTGTGGTCCACGTCGTAAACTGTCCTCTGCAGCAGGTCCTCCACTCTTATCAGCTTGGGCTTAGCCTCACCCGTGCTCATAGCTTCCTCACCACGCGGAACATGTCCATTGCTAGGCGAAACATGGATAAACCGTGCTCCTTGGCCGAGGAGCGTAGCGCGTCGAGCAGCGTGGGGGCTTCACCCTCGAGGTCGAATAGCTTCGATGCCACGCCAGCCGCTAGGGCCGGGTACTTCTTAAAGAACTCTGGGTTCGACATGAACCACTCTATGCCGCGGTGCCTCCTCAGGTCCCTCACCATGAAGCTCTCCAACAGCGGCTTCTCGTAGAGACTCCTCAGGTTCTCCTCTCCGACGTCGCCCTGCTCCAGCGCCTTTACCGCTGCCTCCCCGGCCATGTGGCCGCTGAGGGCCGCGTAGTCCACGCCGCGGAACGTGTAGCCTGTGTTGAGGAGCAGCCCCGCAGCGTCGCCGACAACCATGAGGCCGTGGGCGGCCAGCTTCCGAGGCATGTACCGGTACCCCGACTCGGGCGTCAGCCTGGCGGCGTATTCCATCACGTCGCCGTCGGCCCACAGCCTGCCCAGTGCTGGGTGTGTCCTCAGCTTCTCCACCATGACGTGGATCGGCTCCTCAACCATCTCCACCGCCGTCTCCAGGTAAACCACTAGGCCAATGCTCACCGTATCCTTGTTGGTATAGATGAAGGCGCCTCCAGGCATTCCGCCGGTGACGGCGCCCACCAGCACCCAGGAGACCCCCTCGCCGGGTGCCACGCTGAACCTCTCGTTGATCTTGTCCTCCCCTATCTTGATGACCTCCTTGACGCCGAGGGCGACCTGGCTGGGCCTGGTCTTTTCCACAAGACCCAGTTTCTCCAAGAGGAGCCTGTTCACCCCCTCAGCGTCTATTACTATGTCAGCGTAGACCCTCTCACCCCCGGAGTCTATTCCAACAACCCTGCCAGAGCCATCCCTCAAGATGCTGTCCACCCTGACCTCGTCGACGAACACAGCCCCGGCGTTCACAGCCCGGTCCACCATCCACGAGGTTAGCTGGGTTAGATATGTCGTAAAACTCGCAGCCTGGTCGCTCTCATACTCCACCGTCACCATCCGGTTCCCGTCCACCAGGCTTACCCGTTCTTTCCTCACCCATCTGTGGATGGGTGCCTCCTTGTCGAAGCCCTCATATATCTCCCTCAGAGGTGCGGCGTACACCCTTCCCCCAAACACCTGCTTGGACCCGGCGCCCCTACCCCTCTCAACGAGAAGGACCTTGAGGCCCCGTTTGGCGGCGGTATAGGCGGCGGAGGCGCCGGCGGGCCCCGCACCCACAACTATGACGTCAAACTTCGTCTCCATGGCTAGGCGCCCCTCGGAACTCGGATCCAAAGGCCGGTTTGCTAAAGACTAGCTGGGCTATAAATACTTTCACACTACAGATCACTACGCAATCCTACCTGGACGACACGTCAGCTACCAGGCACCCTGTCTCCCTGACCAGCTCGGCCGGGCTGAACTCGAGGAGAACACCATCCCTCCCTCCGCCACCATAAACCCTCTCAAGGCCAAGCACTGCCTTGTCCACGACGAGAACCACGTCCTCCGGCAGAGCCACTGGAGGCACGCCCCCAACCCGGTACCCCGTCCTCTCCAGAACCTCTCGGGGCCTAGCCATGCGGGGCTTGCCTCCGACCACACGGGCCAGCTTCCCCAAGTCCAGCCTCGCGGGACCGGGCACTATGACCGCATAGGTCTTCTCGCCGTCTATCAGCACGAGGGTCTTCACAATAACACCCGGCTCCACGCCCAGCCTCTCCGCCGCATCGGCGACGCTGGTCGTGGGTCCGCCGGTATCTATGAGTCTCCAGCTAAGGCCACGTTCCCTTATCCAGGCCTCCACGTTGACGGGCCCCCGCTCATCCAAAACTGACTCCGGGACACAGTAGTCCCACATATTTACAAGTTTTTCCATCCCCACGACCCGGTCCGGCTGTGCTGCGCGGCTCAAGAGATTTATTCCATGGATACGGCTTGTGATCGCGCGTAATGCTAATATAACTGGACGGCTTCATAGGGTGTCGGCTGATGCCTATTGGTCAGGAGTTGAAACCCCGTATAAAGGAGAAGCGGTGGGACAAGTCCCGGGAGCGTGAGTTCTACGAGCTTTGGGAGAAGGAGGGTATCCACAGGTTCAACTACGATCCCAATGACCCTAGGCCCGTCTTCGTCGTGGACACGCCACCCCCCTACGCTTCAGGCAAGTGGCACGTGGGCGGGGCTGCTCACTACGCGCAGATCGACATGGTGGCCCGCTACTTCCGCATGATGGGCTACAACGTGCTGATACCCTTCTACGCCGACAGAAACGGCCTGCCCGTGGAGGTGTACGTAGAGAAGAAGTACGGGATCAACCCCCACGAGGCCGCGAAGACCCGGGAGGGCCGCGAGAAGTTCCTCCAGCTCTGCAGGCAGAGGCTCGACGAGGTCGAGAAGGAGATAGTCGAAGTGTGGAGGAAGATGGGCTGCGGCTTCGAGTACTGGCGCAATGGTACCGACAGTCCCGAGTACAGGAGGATAACTCAGGCCACCTTCATAGAGCTCTGGCGCAGGGGCCTCATCTACGAGGCGGAGCGGCCGGTGAACTGGTGCCCCCGCTGCCGTACCACGCTGGCCGACGCCGAGCTGGAGCACAGGGAGGAGCACACCCACCTCTACTACATCAAGTTTAGGGTTAAGGAGACGGGCGAGGACATAGTCATCGCCACAACCAGGCCGGAGCTCCTCAACGCCTGTGCCGCGGTGATCTATAACCCCGAGGACGAGAGGTACAAGCACCTCAAGGGCAGACACGCCGTGGTGCCCCTATACGGGAGGGAGGTACCAATAATGGAGCACCCCGAGGCCCGCCCAGACTTCGGCACAGGCCTGGTGATGGTGTGCAGCTACGGTGACGTCAGGGACGTGAGGATGTTCAGAGAGCTGCGCCTCAAGCCCCGCGTGATCATCGACAGGAACGGCAGGATGACGGGGGAGGCGGGTCCCATAGCGGGCCTGTCCGTCAGGGAGGCTAGGAGGAGGATCGTCGAGATACTGGAGGAGAAGGGCCTCCTAGTGAAGAGGGAGGAGATGGCGCACAGCGTGCCCGTATGCTGGCGCTGCAAGACGCCGATAGAGATAACCCATGAGAAGGAGTTCTTCCTGAACCAGCTGGGCTACAAGGAGAAGCTCCTGGAGATGGCGAGGACCATACCCTTCTACCCGGAGGAGCACAGGCAGAGGCTCGTCGACTGGATAAACAGCATAACCACCGACTGGCCCATATCTAGGAGCAGGTACTACGCCACCGAGATACCGGTGTGGAGGTGCAGGCGCTGCGGAGCCGTCCTCACGCCCGAGCCCGGCAGGTACTACCAGCCCTGGAGGGAGGAGGCCCCCTTCGAGAAGTGCCCCCAGTGCGGCGCGCCCAGGGAGGAGCTGGTGGGCGAGACCAAGGTGTTCGACACGTGGTTCGACTCCTCGATATCACCCCTCTACGTGGCCCACTACATGAGGAGGCCCGAGCTGTACTCCAAGCTGTTCGGCAACATAATGAGACCACAGGGCGAGGACATCATAAGAACGTGGCTCTACTACACGCTCCTAAGGGTGTATCAGCTCACAGGCAAGCCGGCCTTCCGCTGGATAAGGGTAACCGGCATGGGTCTCGACGAGAAGGGCGAGGCCATGCACAAGAGCAAGGGCAACGTGATAGACCCCGACCCGATCCTCGAGAAGTATGGGGCCGATGCCTTCAGGTTCTGGGCCGCCGCCGCGGCTAAGCTAGGGAGCGACTACAGGTTCCAGGAGCAGCTGGTGAGAACCGGCGCCCTCTTCGCCACCAAGCTGTGGAATATAGCCAGGTTCGTCTCAGCATTCCCCCGGCCGGGGGAGGGCGAGTACAGGCTGAGGCCCATCGACGAGATGATCCTCGGCGCCCTTAACGACGCTATGAGGAGGATCCACGAGGCATACCAGCAGCTAGACGTCTACGTGCCGGCAAACGAGATCTACAACTTCGCCTGGAACATCTTCGCAAGCCACTACATAGAAGCGGTGAAGCACAGGGCCTACAACAGGGACGGCAGGTTCCCCGAGGAGGAGCAGAAGGGCGCATGGTACACGCTCCACACCGTGCTGAGCTCCCTGATAAGACTCCTGGCACCAATAATGCCGTTCGTCACTGATGCTATCTGGAGGGAACTCTACGGTAAGGAGAGCATACACAAACAGCTGATGCCCCAGCCCAACCCCGAGTGGGACACGCCAGCCAAAAACCTGCTGGAAGACTTCATGGAGGCCAATAGGCTGATATGGGGCTACAAGAAATCCAAGGGCCTCACGCTCGGAGCAAGCCTAGACGCAACGCTTTACCTGCCTGAGAAACTGGCACCCATAGCCGAGGACCTCGCAGTAATGCACCGTATAGCCAAATATACCGTAGGCGAGCCCCCGGGAAAGGCGGAGCACCTGGGCAACGGCATCTATATAGCGGTCGAAGCTGGTGTGAAGTGAAAACGCTTTTATATTTTAATCACTTGATATATATTATATGAGCTTTAGTGTTGCAACCTACATGTTATCATTATGTTCTCTAAGTTGTGTTGATCAGCAGGTTTCATCCTACTGGTTTGGCTAATTATGATGATTACGGAATTCACGATAAAGTAATAAACCTGACACCAATATAGTACCTAAACAGGTTTAGGTGGTGAACAAAATGAGCAAGGAAGAGTTAAAACCCCTACTAGAAGAGGTAAAGAAGCTACTAACGGAAGTTAAGCAACTCCTGGAGGAAATCAAAGCAACAAAGATGCCAGAGGTGCAGGTCGTCAAGGAGCTTGAGGGTCTCAAGATAAAGGTTGACATTGGCAAGCTGCTACGCCTCCCAGACCACCTTAGGCAGACGTTCATTGCTCTAGCTAAGCTGGGCGAGGGCACCGCTGAGGACGTGTCTAACATTACTGGCAGGGCTAGGGCCATTGAGAGCGCCTACCTGAACCAGCTAACCCACCTAGGCTATGCTGTTAAGAAGAGGAAGGGCAAGAAGGTGTACTTCACTGTTAAGCCTTAGCGCACCCACTTTTTATTATCCTTTGTCTTTGCAGGGTTATTTTGCGTAAAACAGGGTTTTCCGGGTAAAAACGGGTGCCCAAAGTATTAGACGTCGTGGTATAGCATTATCTCTACGGGCGAAGGGTACATCCTGGTTAGGTCTATCTCCTTCCTCTTCAGCTCCACGTACGCTTCCAGGAGCGACTGGGGGAACACAGGTTTCAGAAACTCGTTGTCGGACTCCAGCTCGTCTAGTGCCTCTTCAAGGCTTCGGGGAAGTACCTTTATCCCAAGCTCCCTCCTCTTCTCGGGAGTCATGTGGTAGATGTTCTCGTCCACAGGGTCTCCGGGATCTATCTTCTTCCTCACACCGTCAAGTCCTGCCAGTATTATGGCTGAAAGGGCCAGGTAAGGGTTGGCCGAAGGGTCGGGCGGCCTGTACTCGATCCTCTTGGAGTTCTTCACGCCCCTCTGGTAGACGGGTATCCTTATGGCGGCGCTCCTGTTAGCTCTGCTCCACGCCAGGTAGACAGGGGCCTCGTAGCCTGGGATCAGCCTCTTATAACTGTTCACCGTGGGGGACACTATGGCTGACAGCGCTCTTCCATGCTCGATAAGTCCTCCTATAAAGTACCTTGCATATTGGCTCAGCTCAGCGTAGTCGTCGTCGGGGTCGTAGAACAGGTTGGTATCGCCGCGCCAGACGCTGACATGGGTGTGCATCCCGCTACCGTTGTCTCCTCCTATAGGCTTAGGCATGAATACTGCCACCATGCCGTGCTGATAGGCCACCATCTTGGCGACGTACTTGAGGGTCTGGATGTTGTCGGCGGTCCTCGTGGGGGTGGAGTACCTAAAGTTTATCTCGCCCTGGCCGCCGGTAGCCACCTCGTGGTGGTGGACATCGACAGTAACACCGAACTCTGCCAGGGTCTCGGCGATCTCCTGTCTCACCGCCATCATCTGGTCCTGTGGCGGCGCAGGGTAATAGCCCTCCTTGGTTCTAAGCTTAAGGCCGCTGCCGGGCGACCAGGGAGCCTCCCTGGCCCTGATCCTATAGTAGGACTCGTGTCCCTCCACGCCGAACTCTAGGGAGTCGAAGATGAAGAACTCGGGCTCAACAGCCGTATAGGCTCGGAGCCCTTCTGATGCAAGCGTCTCCTCCAGCCTCTCAGCAACGTACCTCGGATCCCTCTCAAATCTCCCGGAACCCATCATACCGTATACCTGGCATATGAATCGGGCAGTGTCCTTGAACCAGGGCACTACTGCGAAGGTTTCCAGGATGGGTTTGAGCACTAGGTCGCTTTGATCGATTGTTGTGAACCCCTTAACGCTGCTGCCATCCAGCTTGCCGTACCCCTTCTCCAGGGTCTCGGGGCTTACGAGCCCGGTGCTTATGGTCACGTGGTGGAGCTTGCCTGCCAGATCGGTTAGCTGCAGGTCTATCCATTTTATACCCTTCTCCTCGATCTTCCTAATGATCTCTGACGTGCTGACCACTACCAGCACCCTAGAGGATAGGATAAATGTACGTAATGTTATAAAAATTTGTCATAATCATTGTCGTGAATCGTTCAAATATGACTATAGATAAATATAAATTATACGACTGCAATCCATACTAGGGATGAACAGTGCTCGCAGAGGAGATAGATATCCTGGACCTAAGGCTTCTTAGACGGCTGGCCCACAACTCCAGGATCAGTGTTAGAAGTCTTGCCAGCCAGCTTGGTATACCCCACACAACCCTGTACTCTAGGATCAGGAGGCTGGAGCGGCTGGGAGTGATAAAAAGGTATACTATCATGCCAGACCTGGCCAAGCTGGGCTACACAATCACAGCCGTTACCAGCGTCTCTGTGGAGGGCAGGTACATCGAGGAGCTCGAGGAAACGGTGTCGCGGCGGACGGAGACCGTCGCTGTATACGACATAACCGGGGAATACGACATGCTGATAGTCGCCAAGTTCCGGGGCATCGGTGAGCTGGACTCCTTCATAAAGTGGCTTAATAAGCAGAGGGGTGTTAGGAGAACCGAGACCAGCGTTGTGTTCAGGATCGTGAAGGAGGACCTGGCCTCCCCGCTGATAGGTTAATCCGGTCCCCCAGCATTGAGGCTAGCTCGAGACGTATATCCAAGAGCTCCTCTATGACGTTGTCTATGTGGCGTGCCAGCTCTCTGACCTCCTCCAGGGGCATCCCGAGGCGCTTCATGGCCTCCACCTGGCTCCTCAGGAACCCCAGGATCGAGGGGGTTGTCCTTAGCCTAACCTCCCTCGACTTCTCGATGAAGAAGCGAAGCCCCTTCTCGGTTATCCTGTAGACTATCCTCTTGCGCTTCCCCACGTACTCCTCGCTTTTCTCCACGAGCTTCTCTCTGAGGAGTTCGTTAAGGGCAGGGTAAAGGGATCCGGGTGTGGGGGTCCAGGTTTCACGGGTATTCTCGGCCACTCTCTTCATGATGGCGTATCCATGCAGAGGACCCTCGACTAGCAGCGATAGTATGGTCATCTTGAGCCAGCCGCTGATCCTCCTCCGCCCTGACATAGGGGCCATACGTGCTCACCCATCGATATATCGTTTTTGAAAGACAAGCTTATATATCTGTCTCAGACCTATCGGTTATAGATGTACCTGTAAAAGTAAGATTTTGCAGGGGTGCTGGGCCATGCTATCGAAGCTTGGGAGCTTTATTTCGAGGCACTATAAGATCGTCATAGTCCTATGGGTCGTGGCGGCGATCCTAAGCATACCCGTAGCCATGAAGCTCGATACTGTGCTCTCCTACAACGAGCAGGAGTTTCTCCCCAGCAACCTGGAAAGCCTCAGGGCCGCCCAGCTCCTCGCCGAGAAGTTCCCGGGCTACGAGCCGCCCAGCATCATAGTGGTGGTGAAGCACAATGTCAGCGATCCGGCGCTCCGGGCCGCCGTAGAGGGTTTCAAGGAAAAGGCTCTCCAAGAACTCGACTACATAGACGAGATACTGACCCCCTACGACGTTTACCGCCAGGTACTGGAATTCTACTGGGCCAAGATGAATGCAACCAGAGAGGCGATGGTCGAGCAGATGCTGGCAAACATCACCGCCTTACACGAGGCATTATGGAACCTAACCGCTGGAGCCAACACAACGCTCCAGCTAATATATGGTCTTCCCGCAATGTACCTCGCCGCTTGGCAGGAGGCAGTGAGGGCCTCGCCTCCCGGAGCACCCCTGAAGCTGGTTACCAGCAATGTGCTCAACTCGACGCTAGCCAGCCTGCCTGCTGACAACCCCCTAGCACAGGCATACCTGAAATACATAGTGAATGCATGGGAAATACTGGTTGAGGCGATCCTAGGTCCAAACGCCACCGTGGGCGACCTGCTCTCTGCCGTCCAGGCTGGGACGCTGGACCCAGCCGAACTCATGGATGCAGCCGTCAGAAAGGCGGCACCCGAGTTCTTCGCATCGGCGATGGACCAGCAGTCCGCCGAGATGGCTGCAAGGGTCGCCGAGGCATTCACCCTTGCAAACTACAGCGACCCGGCTGCGTTGAGAAGGTTCGCCGTCGGCCTAGTAGCGGCTAAGACAGCAGCCAGCGGCGCACAGATCCCCGTAGAGGTGGTGGAGAAGCTCTACGACCTGGGCCCGCAACCCCCTCCCGGGGCTCTCCGCGACATAGCCGATAAGATGGCCGACAATGTATTCCGCCAAGTATTGGAGCAATACCCTCCTCCCAGCTTCCCAGAAGGCTTGCCAGAGGACCTTAGGTCCAGGTTCATAAGCAGGGACGGCGACGTGATGCTCATACTGGTAACCCTTTCACCCAGCTGTCCATCCAACGTGGCCTCGGACAACGCTAGGAGGCTCTACGAGATCATGGGCGACGAGCTACGGGCGGCTGGCCTGAAGGCTGAGCACTACGTGACCGGCACGGCAGCCTTCAGCGCGGACCTCGAGGAGACGAGCCGCGGCGACGTGGCTAGGATCGACAAGGTAACGGTGGTTCTAGTGATACTTCTGCTCGCCGCGCTGCTATTGTCGCCCGTGGCCCCTGGGGTGCCGCTTTTCACAGTGGGTATGGCGATAATGGTGGCCATGTCGGCGCTCTATGCGGAAGCCAGGGTCGTAGACCTCATCTACATGGTGAGAAACCTCGTCACGCCAGTGCTCATGGGGGTGGGCGTTGACTACTCCATATATCTGCTCTACAGGTTCAGAGAGGAGCTTTCCAAGGGCCGCGGGAAGGATGAGGCAGTGAAGGAGACTGTGCGGTTCGCCGGCGAGACCATAACGGGTGCAGCCCTAACCGTGATGGCCGGATTCGGCGCCCTCGCCGCGGCTGACTTCAGCCTGCTGCAGAGCTTCGGATACAGCCTGGCCCTAGTGGTTTTAGTGGCCCTTGCCGCAGCCCTCACTCTGACTCCCTCGGTCCTCGCCGCACTGGGTCACAGGACCTTCTGGCCCTCCAAGCCGCGCAGCGGGGGCGGCGCCAGGGCCAGCTACCTGCGCAGGGCCGCCAGAATCTCCGTCTCACGCCCCGCCGTGGTTATAGTGGTGTTCCTGGCCCTCACGGCCGCTGCTGGCGGCGTGCTGCTCCACATGCAGAGGACCTACGACTACACGGAACTCATGCCGGAGACCCAGTCACTCCAGGGCTTCAAGCTCCTCGCCGAGAAGTTCGCTGGCGGCGGCCTGGCCCAGGTCTACGTTATAGTGGAGTTTCCGGAACCCGTAGTGCAGGACGGGGTGCTTGGCCGAAAAGCCTACGACAAGCTAGTAGAGTTGGCCGAGAAGCTCGCATCGGCCAGCGGCGTGGATCCCGCCTCTGTGATAAGCCCTGTAACCGGTGATGACGGCATACTGCCCTACGAGCAGGCTTCCAACGCGTCGGCGGCGATTGAGAGGGGCCTGATAAGCATTGACGCTAGGAGCGCCCTCCTAGTAGTCAGCCTGCCCTACAAGCCGTATTCCAGGGAGGCTATACGCCTTGTGGGCGAGATCAGGGGTGTCCTCAGCGGGCTCGGCGCCAAGGTGTATGTGGGCGGAGAGCCTGCGGCCATGTATGATATGAACCAGCTCGTCAACAGGAACTTCGCCTACCGCATACTGCCAGCGGCGGTAGTGCTGATATTCCTCGTACTCTACCTGTTGCTCCGCGGAGCAGTGGCGGCGCTCAGCCTGCTCCTAGCCATAGGCACCAGCATAGTGTGGGCCCTGGCAGCCCTGGTACTGGTGTTCCAGTATGGCGTGGGTGTCGACATCTACTGGATGACTCCGATAATGCTGGTGACAACCATACTGGGCCTGGGCATGGACTACGGCGTCTTCCTATCCTCGAGGATAAAAGAGGAGATGTTGAAGGGTGCCAGCAAGGAGGACGCCATACTGACGGCGGTGGAGACCACGGGACTAGTCATAACGGCGTGCGGGCTGATAATGGCTGCCGCCTTCGGCTCTCTGATGCTCTCGGACTTCAGGATGCTCCAGGAGATGGGGTTCGCCCTGGCCTCGGCGGTGCTCCTAGACACATTCCTGGTAAGGACGCTGTTCCTTCCCAGCATTTTGAAGGTGGTCAGGTGGAACCCTGGAGGCTAGCATTCCAGCCTTTTACACAATTTTTCGTAGAGGAATAGAGTTAAAACCCTCGAGTACCGAGTACTAGTAGCGCGTAGCCGGGGTGGTTGAGGTGGAATCGGCCCTGGAATGGTTGGAAACCCGTATCCCAGACTTCTAGACCCGGATCTCTGCGTGAAATGCTACCTAGGCACCCGGGCAGCGATGGCGCCCGGGAGAAGCGGGCTTGAAGGGCTTCTTGCCGAGACCCGTGGGAGAACAGAGCTATTCGTAGAGTCCTATAATAGGCTGTTCCGAGGCCGCGACCCCTTAGCATCTCTGAAGGATAGGCTCAACCGTGACGCCCTCAAGCTCCTGGACAATGTTGCAGAGCTGCTCAAGGACCCGGTTCAGGGTCTAGGCGTCGTAGCTCTAGCCAACTCCGTTGACGTCTGGATGCCTTGGCATAAGGGTGGAGGAATAGGCGAACAGAGCATTGAGGGAGAGGCCGTGTACCTGGAGGCCAGAGAAACCCTGGCAAGACTTCTAAGTTCAGCTAGCTCCGCCGTGGTGTTGCTCGATAACGCTGGCGAGGCTGTTATAGACATAGCATATACGTTGCTGGCGCTAACGCCCCACATCCCCCGGACCTACCTGGTCGCACGGGGCGAGCCCTACGAAACCGACGTCACCGCGGAGGAGGCAAAGGCGCTGCTCCGAGTCGTCGCTGATAGGCTCGGCATCCCGCCCGCTGGCGTTGAGGTTGTATCAACGGGTTCCAGCTATCCGGGACCAGCTGAGGGCTTCGCCGCGCATGAGGCCGTGGAGCTGATCAGGACTGCTGGACTCGTCATATCCAAGGGGGTCGCCAACCTGGAAGCCCTGGCTGAATACCGCTGCGTGGAGAGGCACAGGGTGATCGTAGCCTTCAGGGCTAAGTGCCCGGCCCTCGCCATGATCTACGGGGTACCCCTGGGCACGGCTGTGGTGGCGAGGGGTTACCCCTCCATGGATCATGGGAGGTGACGCGGCGTGCACGGCAGGGTGCTGATAGTGGAGCCCGTGGACAGCAAGCTGGACGAGATCCTTGCAAGGCACGGCATCCGCGCGGAGCGGCGCATAGGGCTGACAAGGGCCGAGCTGCTCAGCAGTGTGTCCGAATACGACGCTATAGTTGTGAGGAGCCACACACTTGTAGATGCGGCGCTGCTGGAGGCTGGTGCTAGGGGCAGGTTAAAGGTTGTGGCCCGTGCTGGGACGGGAATAGACAATATAGACGTAGAGGCCGCGGCCAGACTCGGCATACGTATAGTAAACGTGCCTGGAGCATCGACCCAGAGCGTGGCCGAGCTAACTATCGCGCTCATGATAATGGCGGCTAGGAGGGCGTTGGAGGCTAACCTGAGGCTCCGCAGGGGTGAATGGTACAGACCGCTGGGCGTGGAGCTCCACGGCAAACGGCTCCTCATAGTAGGGTTCGGGAGGATAGGGAGGCGCGTCGCGGAGATCGCCAGGGCTATAGGTATGAGAGTCTCGGCCTACGACATAGCCGATGTCAGGGAGGAGGCCGCGGCCAGGGGCGTGGATCTGGTGGAGAGCATCGAGGCGGGGCTTAGGGAGGCGGATGTCGTGTCTCTCCACGTGCCCCTGACACCGCAAACATACCACATGATCAACCGGACCACGCTGCAGAAGTTTAAGAGGGGGTCAATCCTGGTCAACACGGCTAGGGGAAAGGTGATGGACACCAACGCAGTGCTAGAAGCACTGGACAACGGAATACTATCAGCAGTCGCCATCGACGTGCATGAGAACGAGCCGCCGACAGAGAGAGAGCTACGCCTCATCCGGCACCCACGCGTGGTGGCTACACCCCACATAGGCGCTTCAACACTGGAAGCTCAGAGGAGGATAGCCGAGCTGGTGGCTGCAGGGATCATCCGCGCATTGGACACTATGAGAGGTTGAGGAGGGGTAGGCGGTGGCTAGACTCTTCACACCTGGACCCGTTATGGTGCCACGCGACGTCCTGACCAGCTCTTCTGACCAGGTGGTGAGCCACAGGGGACCCGAGTTCCGCGGACTCCTCGAACACCTAACCCGGGGGCTTGCCAGGATCTTTGACACAGATGGCGATGTATACGTGCTGTCAGGCAGCGGCACGACTGCCGTGGACGCCATGGCCTGGAGCCTGGTTAGGCCCGGCGAGAAAGTACTGGTACCCGTCTACGGCGAGTTCTGCAGACGCCTAGCCGACACCCTGGCTAGGAGGGGCGCCAAGGTAACCAGGCTCGACAC
>WAQK01000038.1 GCA_015520265.1 Pyrodictiaceae archaeon
GGGCCCTCAGGGTGGGCCCGATAAGTGCTGGCGCCGACCCCGGCCCGGCATGCTACGGGAAGGGCGGCGAGCACCCCACCATAACCGATGCAAACCTGCTGCTGGGCAGACTGCCCAAGAAGCTGGCCGGAGGCACCATTGTGCTGAGGGAGGAGCTGGCCCGCAAAGCCATAGCCGGGATAAGCGACCAGCTGGGCATGGACCCTGTGGAGACGGCGGCCGGGATCATAAGGATAGCCAACACCATCATGGCCAGGGCGCTCAGGCTTGTCAGCATAGAGAGGGGCCATGACCCCAGGGAGTTCTCCCTCTTCGCCTTCGGCGGCGCCGGGCCCCTCCACGCAGCGGCGCTGGCCCAGGAGCTGGGCGTAAGGGAGGTGGTTGTACCGCCCCTGCCCGGAGTATTCTCGGCCCTGGGGCTCCTGGTGGCTAACTATAGGCACGACTATTACGCCAGCGTCGTGGAGAAGGCCAGCAGGGTCAGCGACGAGGAGCTGGAAGAGAAGTTCAGGAAGCTGGAGAAAAAGGCTGTCGAAACCCTCAGGTCCGAGGGGGTGCCTGAGGGTAGCATTAGGCTAATCAGGATGCTGGGCATGAGGTACTGGGGCCAGGCCTACGAGCTCACCATACCCTACAGGGGGAGCGTCGAGAAAGCTGTTGCGGAGTACCACGCTGTCCACGAGGCCCGCTACGGGTACAGTATGCCCGAGGAGGAGGTGGAGATAGTGGTGGCGAAGCTGGAGGCCGTTGGCATAGTCAGGAAGCCGGAGCTGCCCTCAAACCCGGCCAGGGAGTATAGGCCCGAGCCTGTTGACCGCCGGGAGGTTTACTTTGAAGACGAGGGGTGGAGACTGACCCCCATCTACTGGAGGGAGAAGCTGAGGCCTGGGGCCATGATCGATGGACCCGCTGTGATAGAGAGCTACGAGAGCACTATCCTGGTGCCTCCCGGCTTCGTCTCCCTGGTGGACACCAGGTACTCCCTAAGAATATACCCTATAAGGACGTGGAGGTAGGGGGCTGTGGGTCTCGACAGGGTCTCGTTCGAGGTCATAAGGAACGCGGCTATCTTCATCTCCGAGGAGATGGGCGTAGTCCTCAGGAACACGGCTTATAGCCCCAACATCAAGGACAGGCTCGACCATTCCTGCGCCATCCTAACCCCCGGCGGCGAGCTGGTGGCCCAGGCGGAGCACATACCGGTCCACCTGGGCAGCATGGCTGTTGGCGTGGAGAACACCTTCAAGTATCTGGAGAAGGAGCGTGAAACCCTGGACCCAGGCGACATAGTGCTGGTAAACAACCCCTACATAGCCGGGACACACCTCAACGACCTCATGCTCCTCAAGCCCGTTTACGTGGGTGGCCGCCTCATAGCGGTGGTCGCCAACAAGGCCCACCACGTCGACGTGGGCGGCATAGTTCCGGGGAGCATAGGGGGCGACGCCCGCGAGCTTCTCCAGGAGGGCACAGTTATACCTCCCGTCAAGCTGGTTAGGAGGGGGGTGTTTCAGAAGGACATACTGAAGCTCATCGAGACCAACGTGAGGACCCCCAGGTATTTCCGCGGCGACCTTAGGGCCCAGATGGCGGCCCTCAACGTGGGTGAGAAGAGGCTGAGGGAGCTGGCCGACAAGTATGGGGCCGACACCATACTGGAGGCGTGGAGCTATATCCTCGACTACACGGAGCAGTACACGAGGAACAAGATAGCCAAGGAAGGAAAGCCTGGGGACTACGAGGCCGAGGACCACATGGAGCTTCCACAGCTCGGCCTGATACCCATCCGTGCCAGGGTCTCAATAACAGGGAGGGACGTGAAGGTCGACTTCACAGGCACCTCAAGGCAGGTTGACGCGCCGATAAACGCTGTATACGGGGTCACCGTGGCAGCCACAACATTCGCCCTCAAGAGCATAATAGATCCGGAGATGCCGCTGAACCATGGGTTCTTCCGAGTCGTGGAGATCTACGCCCCCCTAGGCAGCCTGGTGAACCCCCTCCCGCCTGCACCAGTATCGGGAGGCAACGTAGAGACCTCGCAGAGGATAGCCGACGTGATCTTCAGGGCGCTGGCCGACGCGTTCCCCGACAGGGTTCCGGCGGCCAGCTGTGGAAGCATGAACAACGTCATGGTAGGAGGGGTCCGCGAGAACGGCGAGACCTGGGCCTTCTACGAGACCATAGGCGGCGGAAGCGGCGCCAGACCCACCATGGACGGTGTCGACGGCGTCCACACCAATATGACCAATACACTCAACACGCCCATAGAGCGGCTCGAGAAGGAGTACCCGATACTCTTCGTCAAGTATGAACTAAGGCCCGACAGCGGGGGTCCCGGAACCTATAGGGGAGGGCTGGGGATAACCAGGGCCTTCAAGGTGCTAGGTGGGAGGGCTGTCCTAACAATAATGTCGGAGAGAACGCTGATCAAGCCATGGGGGCTCAGGGGAGGAATGCCCGGCGCGCCCGGCGAGCACTACATCGTCAGGGCCGATGGAACCGTGGAGAAGCTGCCGAGCAAAGCTACAGTAACCCTAGGAAGGGGCGACACTGTGTATATAAACACACCAGGAGGCGGCGGCTACGGGGATCCCTGCAAACGCCCAAAGGAGCTGGTGCTACGCGACATAGCCGACGGCAAGGTGACCAGGGAGGCGGCGAAACACTACTGTCTCGAGGAGGTGTAGCCCGGTGTACGGGTGGCGGGGCAGGATAGGCCTCATAATACCCTCCTCCAACACCACCATGGAGCCCGAATTCTGGCGCATGGCACCCGAGGGCGTAAGTGTGCATACTGCCCGAATGAAGCTGAGCGCGGTCACAGTAGAGGAACTCGTGGAGATGGAGAAGGACGCCGTCAGGGCCGCCCAGCTGCTCGCCACGGCCGACGTGGACATACTGGTCTACGGTTGCACCACCGGCAGCCTGGTCAAAGGCCCAGGCTACGACCGGGAGATCACTGAGAAGCTGACGAGAGCCACGGGGATCAAAGCCGTGGCCACAGCCACCGCCGTGCTGGAGGCTCTGGAAGAGCTGGGTGCCCGCAGGGTAGCGCTGGCCACTCCCTACATAGAGGAGGTCAACAGGAAGGAGGTGGAGTTTCTGGAGAGCCAGGGCTACAAGGTTGTAGATCTGAAGTACCTAGGAATAAGGGAGAACACCGAGATCGGGAGGCAGACGCCCCAGATCGCCTACAGGCTGGCCAAGAGCCTCGAGACAAGCAACGCGGACGCCGTATTCATAAGTTGCACCAACTTCAGAACAATAGAAGTGATAAAGCTCCTAGAAAAAGACCTGGGCATCCCGGTGTTCTCGAGCAACACTGCCACCATGTGGCTCACGCTAAAGGAGCTGGGCCTCAGGGAGCCCATAAGGGGGTACGGGATGCTTCTCGAGGAGCATTTGCGGTAGAATTCTTTTAAACGTTTTATTTTTAGGAAATGCAATGTTCTGAGAAAGGTATTTAAACATCAGTTCCCCCATTATAAAGTTGACTGGTGGGAATCTATGGGTTCTTTAACTCGCTCCATAGCAAGAAATGTTGCTATAGCAGTCATCGTGATCGTCGTTGTCGTGGGACTTCTGGCAGCCGCTGTTTTGCTGCGGCAGCGCGGTGGTGGAGAAGTTACTGAGATTAAGGTGGGCGTCATCCTGCCCCTCTCAGGGAAACTGGCTGAGACCGGTGCGGACCTGAGGGATGGCATAGAGTTCGCCGTGGACCAGATAAACTCGCAGGGAGGCGTCAAGGCCTGTGGGGGCGTACCTATAACGGTGGTCTGGGGTGACAGCGCCGGCAAGCCTGAGACCGGTGCCTCGGAGGCCGAGAGACTGATAACCCAGGAGAAGGTTGTGGCCCTGGTTGGCGCTTACCAGAGCGCCGTCACCAAGACGGCCAGCGAGGTTGCTGAGAGGTATCATGTGCCCTTCGTGAACCCTGACTCCACGTCGCCAGCCCTGACTCAGAGGGGCTACAAGTGGTTCTTCAGGGTAACCCCACATGACGCCATGTTCGCCGCCCAGCAGGTGGAGTTTGTTAACTGGCTTAACCAGAAATTCGGCAACCAGATCAAGACTGTGGCCATAATCCACGAGGACAGCGAGTGGGGCAGCAAGGTGGCTGAGGCGTGGCAGCAGGCCTTCACCCAGGCGGGCTACCAGGTGGTGAAGGTCGTAAAGTATCACGCCGCCACGGTCACCAGCCTGGACAGCGAGGTTGCAGCCCTCAAGGCGGCTAACCCAGACCTACTCCTGGTGGCGGCGTACGTGCAGGACGCCATCCTCCTCGTCAGGACCATGAAGGCCCAGAACTTCGCCCCCAAGGCTGTGCTGGCACAGGACGCTGGCTTCATTACGCCCAGCTACAAGGAGCAGGTCGGAGCCGACGGATGGTACATATTCTCGAGAGAGGTGTTCAACTGGGACCTGCTGGAGAAGATCAGCCGACTCAAGGAGGTAAACGACGCCTACAAGGCCAAGTACGGGAAGGACCTGAACGGCAACTCAGCCAGGGACTATACTGGCATGTGGGTGCTCTACTATGCCCTCGAGGAGGCTTGTAAGAAGGCTAAGCCCAGCGACCTCGACGCTTTCAGGAGCGCCCTCAGGGACGCGCTGGCGAACCTCAACATACCCGGAGACAAGCTGATAATGCCCTGGAGGGGCGTCAAGTTCGACGCCAACGGACAGAACACCCTGGGCCAGGGCATAGTGGTGCAGATGATGGAGGACGGCAAATACTATACGGTGTACCCCGAGGAGTTCGCCACCAAGGAGCCCGTCTTCCCCATGCCTCCGTGGACGGAGCGCGGTGGCTGAGGGAAGAACCTATGCGTATAAACCATTTTTCCCAACCCTTTCCCGAAAAACCGTCGTGTATTACATGTATAACAGTTAATTCACAGTTATGGGGTTGCAGGCCATGGTCTCAGAGATAGACGTGATATCCGCGATCATAAACGGGATCCTGGTCGGGAGCATCTACTCGCTGGTTGCCATGGGTCTGGCGCTGATCTGGGGTGTCATGGACGTAATCAACTTCGCCCACGGGGACTACATGATGCTCGGCGGCTTCATAGCCTACGCCCTCTACTTGGCCGGGCTAGATCCCCTGGTGGCGGTTCCCGTCGCCTTCGGTGCAATATTCCTCACGGGTGTCGCCACCCAGAGACTTGTCATAAATCCTGTTCTCGAGGCACCCCTCGTTAGCCAGATCGCCGCGACCTTCGCCCTCCTGCTCATGATAAGGTACGGCGCCGAAGCCGCCTTCGGCCCCTACACCAGGCTCGTCAAAGTCTCCTACGCTGAGACCATTCATCTGGGCGGGATAACCATCTTCGTGCCCCAGCTCATAGGATTCGTCTTCTCCATCTTCGTGGCCCTCCTCCTCTACCTGTTCCTCACGCGGACATACGTGGGGATAGCCCTGCAGGCCACCTCCCAGAACAGGGAGGCGGCCCAGCTCCTGGGGATCAACGTGAAACGCATGTATGACCTGGCTTTCGGGATCGGCGTGGGCATAGCGGCCATAGCTGGTGTGCTGCTCACCACTTTCTACCCCTTGTTCCCCGAGGAGGGCGGCTTCTTCACGCTCCTAGCCTTCATAATAGTGGTGCTGGGCGGCTTCGGCAGCGTCTTTGGCAGCTATATCGGCGGCCTGATCATAGGCGTTGTCGAGACGGTCAGCGCCCTCTTCATAACGCCGTCGCTCAAGGATGTTGTCGCCTTCATCATATTCATAGTGATGATCATGGTCAGGCCCACAGGGCTCTTCGGCAAGAAGGAGTAGCGGGGGTGTGAGCCGTGCGGACCGGGTGGTCGGAGATAGCGAGGCAGGCCCTCTCCCTACCCGTACTGGTGGCAGCGTTCCTCCTAGTTGTAACGCCCTTCGGCCTCTACCTGGCTGACCTGCCCTTCATAGCCAACATGATGTTCCTCTCACTGATGTACGCCATCGCCGCCATGGCGTGGAACCTGCTCATGGGCTACACGGGCCAGCTCAGCATCGGCCATGCGGTGTTCTTCGGTGTTGGTGCCTACACTACCATGATCCTCGTGGTCTACTATGACGTGACGCCGTGGATAGGCATGTTTGTGGCTGGCGCCGTGGCCGCCCTGGTGGGCCTGGGCCTCGGTGTCCCCTTCTTCAGGCTGAGGAGCCACTGGTTCACGCTGGCCACCATAGCGGCTGGCGAGATCTTTAAGCTTGTATTCAACAACTGGGAATATGTGGGTAGCTCGGCTGGCCTCCAGATGAAGATAGTGCCCGAAGGCAAGGCTCTCTACTACCTCCAGTACGCTGCTTCCTACGTCTACATCTATGTGGCACTACTGGTGCTGGCAATAGAGCTCGTTGTGCTCTACAGGATAGTCACCTCCAGGGAGGGCTTCTACCTCCAGGCCATAAGGGAGGACGAGCTAGCCGCCAAGACCCTCGGTATAAACACGTTCAAGTACAAGATGATGGCCATGGGGATCAGCGCCTTCTTCACCGGGATGGCGGGCGCCCTCTACGCCGTTAGGTACCACTTCGTCGAGCCAGCGGCGGTATTCGACGTCATAACGGTGTCCACCTATATAGCGGTGGCCGGGATAATTGGCGGCATCTACCACTTCGCAGGCCCCATAATAGGCTCCTTCATATTCCTGCCAGCAGCCGAGTACGTCAGGGTGACCATAGTCGCCAGGTTCCCCAGGCTCTTCGGCCTCCACGTCTTCGTGCTGGGCGTAGTGCTCCTCGTGGTCTCCCTCTTTGCGCCCGACGGCATCCTGGGGTGGATGGAAAAGAGGGGCTATATCAGGAGGCGCCGCGTAATAGAGGTGTGAGCCTTGGAGGAAAGGATACTCGAAGTCAGGGACGTGGTGAAGCGGTTCGGGGGCCTCGTCGCCGTAGACCATGTCTCCATGGACGTTTACCGTGGCGAGGTCCTAGGCCTGATTGGGCCCAACGGCGCCGGCAAGACCACGCTGTTCAACGTGATAACCGGCATCTACAAGCCCGAGGAGGGCACCGTGAGGTTCAAGGGCATGGATATCACGGGCCTCCCACCCCACCAAGTGGCGAAGCTGGGGATAGCCAGGACGTTCCAGCTGGTGAGGCCCCTCAAGAACTTTACCGTGCTGGAGAACGTCGTGGTAGGCGCGCTGCAGAAGTCACCGAACCTGGGGGATGCTGTGGAGAAGTCCCTCGAGATTCTGGAGCTTGTGGGCCTTTACGAGAAGAGGAACGTGGCGTCGGGGAGCCTCACTCTGGTGGAGAAGAAGAGGCTAGAGGTGGCGAGGGCCCTGGCCCTAGAGCCGGAGCTCCTGCTCCTAGACGAGGTGGCGGCAGGCCTCAGACCCAAGGAGGTCGACGCCCTGGTCGATATGCTGCGTGAAATCAACAAGAGAGGCATAACTATGATCATGGTTGAGCACGTGATGAGAGCCGTGATGAACCTGTCCCATAGGATAGTGGTGTTGCACCATGGCAGGAAGATAGCGGAGGGCACTCCTCAGGAGGTTGCCAACAACCCTCAGGTCATAGAAGCCTACCTGGGCACGGGGGTGGAGTAGCATGGCCGAGCTACTCAAGGTGGAGAACATTGAGGTGTTCTACGGCGAGTTCCAAGCCCTCTACGGCGTGTCGTTCCACGTAGACGAGGGCGAAATAGTCGCCCTCCTAGGAGCCAACGGCGCTGGAAAAACTACGACGCTGAAAACCATATCAGGGCTTCTAAGACCTAGGAGCGGGCGCATACTCTACGAGGGGCGGGACATAACTCATACGCCTCCCCATAAACGCGTTGAGGCAGGGATAGCCCACGTGCCGGAGGGTAGGGGGATCTTCCCGTGGCTCACGGTGATGGAGAACCTGAAGGCGGCGGCCTACGTTAAGAGGGCGCGTGAGAGATTCGAAGAGACCCTGGAATTCGTGTTCAGCCTCTTCCCGATCCTCAAGGAGAGGAGGGACCAGCAGGCAGGCACGTTGAGCGGCGGCGAGCAGCAGATGCTGGCCATAGCCAGGGCCCTGATACTGAGACCCAGGCTCCTCATGCTGGACGAGCCAAGCCTAGGACTGGCGCCCAAGCTGGCCTACAACGTGATAATGCTGACAAAGCAGCTGCGCGACGAGGGCTACACCATACTGCTGGTGGAGCAGAATGTGAGGCTCTCCCTAAAAGTCGCCGATAGGGCGTATGTGCTCGAGACAGGTAGGATAGTGAAGGAGGGTAGCTCTGCCGAACTGGAGAGGGACCCTATGATAAGGGCTGCCTACCTGGGCATGTAGCTTTTCACTCCCTTTTATACCCGTATATTAGCCCTGCAAGTATTAGTGTGATGAAGACTATTACTGCTGGTACTAGAACCTCTAGCCCTGAGCGCCTCGGCGCGGCCGTCATTGGGATTGGTTGAGGTGTTCCTGTAGGCCGCGCCTCCGTAGTCATTGTCTCCTCCGGGACAGGCGCTATAGGGGTGGTTGTAGTCGTGGTGGTCTTAGCGGTAGTAGTGGTTATGGCCTTAGTGGTAGTGGTCGTTGAGACTATGGGCTGGGCGAGCGGTGTGGTTGTTGTGGTTGTCACGGATGGGCCTGTCTCCATGGGCTCACCTATGGTTTTAACATCTACGGGTACGCCGTTGATGTATAGGACCAGTGTGGTTCCCCGGGGATCCTCGTATGGGAGGCTCAAAGTGTAGGTGTGCTTCCACGCGATGGCGATGGTTAGCATTGCGTAGGAGTATAGTTCGACAACGTGGAACTCCACCAGCTTCCTGCCAACATGTATCTTGGGGTTCTCCGGAAGAACAGGCGCGTCCAGGCTCGGCGGCGGGCTCTCCAGGGGGAAGATGAGGACGGGAGCACCGTGGATCACTGTTATCTCGACGGTGAGGTTGCCGTCGTCGAGCTTCCACCTCAAAGAGGCTTCAGGCCTGCCCTCGGGGTCCGGGCGCCAGTAGGGGAGGTCGTAGAAGGGCTTCAGGGGCTCGAGGGGTGAGAAGCGGCTTTCAACCCTCAAGACCCTCTTATCGAGTATGTACTGGTTCACTACAAGGTACACGGTGTAGGTTCCAGGCTCCGGAAGCTGCACAACGTATTTCCTGATGAAATGTGATAGGGAGAGGCAACCCACGTGTTCGCATTCGTAAGAGTATGCCAGTGCCTGGAACATCACGATCCTGGTGCCGTTTCTCAGGATACCTATACTGGGCTCAGTGACCCAGTATACGTAGGGATCGCAGAGACCGGCTAGGGCGAAGCCCACAGTGAATTCTAGGGTCCCATTTGGATAGCTCCGCGTAAGATCGATACTCTTCATGTAGGGTATAGAGGCGTTGAGGGGGAGAACCTTCTGCGGAGGCACGGGTAGGTAGCTGCATGAGCCTGTACCGTTGCACTCGGGGGTCACAGCCATACCAGCCAGGGTCAGGCTTGCCGAGAGGAGTAGCGCCGCTAGCGCGGCGGAAAGCGGTTTCAAGGCGCCCATCTACCCACAGGGTTACTCTGCACGGATAATCCATTAAAACTTAACCACTAGAATATCATGGCTAGCAGTGTTAACTATAATTGCATGGAAACCGTAACTATGTGACGGTGTTTTCTCCATGGGCAGGCAAAACAAATACGTCATAGTAAGCTTCAGCCCCCTACCCGAGGCACTCCTTAGAGCCATATTCTCGCCCTATGCTGGCGAGGTGGGGCGCGAGATAGAGTTCATCGTGATCAACGACATCAGCGACAAGGATAAGGTCCTGGAGGCCCTGCGACGCGCCGACGCGGTGATCGGCGACTACACATTCAAGATACCAATAACACGGGAGATGTGCGAGGCCATGGATCATGTGAGGCTCGTAGCCCAGCCCAGCACAGGCTACGACCACATCGACATAGAGGCGTGCGCGGAGAAGGGCGTGCCGGTGGCCAACATAGGGGGCGCCAACACCGTGTCTGTAGCCGAGTACACAGTAATGGTGGCCCTAGCCCTGCTGAGACGCCTCATACTGGCCCACCAGAAGACCATGCAGGGCGGGTGGCCCCAGTGGGAGCTCATGGAGATGGGTACCTACGAGCTATACGGCAAGACTTGGGGGATCATAGGGTTTGGCAGGATAGGCAGGGAGGTGGCCAAGAGGGTTAGGGCCTTCAACATGGAGATACTCTACTACGACAAGTACAGGGCTCCCCCAGAGGTCGAGGAGGAGTACGGCGTCAAGTATACTCCGCTCCCCAAGCTTCTAAGGATGAGCGACGTTGTGTCGATCCACGTGCCACTAACCCCGGAGACGCGGGGCATGATAGGGGAGAGGGAGCTCAGAGTAATGAAGCCGACAGCCATACTCATCAACCCCGCGAGGGGCGAGGTGGTGGACGAGGAGGCCCTTGCCAAGGCCCTCAGAGAGGGCTGGATCATGGGCGCAGCCGTCGACGTGTACAGCAGGGAGCCTCCAGGCACGGACCACCCACTACTCCGGCTCCGCAACGTCAACCTGATAACCACGCCCCATATAGCCGGAGCCACCAGCGACGCCAGGACGAGGATAATCCAGGTAACGGTGGAGAACATTGTAAGGGTACTCAAGGGCGAGAAGCCCATCAACGTGGTCAACATGCAGGTCTAGAGGGGCACAACCGATGAGGACCCACAGTGTAGCATCCTTCATCGCCGAGGCGGTCCAAAGCCTGGGAGTCAGGAGGATCTACGGGATCATCGGGACAAGCATATTGGACTTCCTTGACACGCTCTACGAGTATCGGGGCCAGCTCAGATACGTTTCCACCAGGCACGAGCAGGTCGCCGTCAGCATGGCCGACGCCGAGGCCAGGCTCACCGGGATCCCGGGCGTGGCCACGGTCCACGCGGGCCCCGGGTTCCTAAACACGTTGATAAGCCTCGGCATAGCCTACAAGGACCATTCCCCCCTCCTACTAGTCTCGGGCGGCGTTAGGCGGAGGCTTTACGGCACCGACTCCTGGCTAGAGGTAGACCAGCAAAGCATAGCATCGGCTGTGACTAGGGCGAGGTCACGGCTCTCCGAGCCGGAGAAGCTCCCCGAAACCCTGGAGCACCTGCTACGCTCCGCCCTTAGGCCGCCAAAGGGACCTGCCCTCCTAGAAGTTCCTGAAGACATGTGGGACGCGCCGGTCGAGGGCGATCCTTCCCGTTTCACCCTGGAGAGACTGGCAGCACCGGGCAAGGAGCCGCCAGCCAGCAAGGTTGCAGAGATCCTCGAGTACATTGCCTCCTCGGAGAAGCCGCTGATACTGGCATGCGGCGAGGCCAATAGGCCCGGCATAGATGAAATTCTTGCGGAGCTTGCCGAGAGGCTTGGAGCCTACATAGTGGTGAGCGGTAATGGGCGAGGCGCGTGCGACGAGCTGCATCCTCGCTGCCTGGGCCGAGTGGGGTTCGGGGGAGGCAGTATACCGGCGGACAGGGCTCTAGAGGATTCCGACTTCCTCCTAGTGCTTGGCGACGAGTTCGACGACATCACCACCTACGGCTATATGGTGAACCCCGGCGGGGAGGTGGTGGTTGTATCGGAGAACCCGGTTATGGATTATAGGCCGGTATACTTCTCCGAGCGTGTTGACGCGGATCCCTACATGTTCGCCTCGGCCCTCCTCCGAGAGGTCCGGGCCAGGAGCCTGTCGAAGAGGCTGGAGGACTGGGACCGGACGATAGCCTCCTATAGGGAGGAGTGGAGGCGTATGATAGAGGAGAGCCTGAGCCGCAGGTATGAGGGGTATGCCAATCCTGCCAGATTCTTCAAGGCCCTGGCTGACCGCCTGCCTGAGAAAACGGTGGTGACAGGTGGGCAGGGAACCCACATACTCTACGCCTACAACTATATCCCGGCTAGGAGGCCCCGCTCCTTCCTTGCCGCCACGAACCTCGGCGCCATGGGTTTTGCATTTCCGGCGGCGCTGGCCGCTAAGCTGGCGATGCCTGACCACGAGGTCGTGGCCGTTGTAGGGGATGGAGAGTTCATGATGACGGTCCAGGACCTGGAGACCGCCGTGAGGGAGGGGATAGGAGTCAAGGTCGTTGTGGTGAATGACATGTCTTACAGGGTCCTCCTCCTCAGGCAGAGGATACAGAAGATGGGCCGTGTAATAGGGACCCTCCACGGAAACCCGGGGTTTGGGGACCTGGCCAGGGTCTTCGGAGCAGAGGGTGCCACGGTGTCGAGCGACGAAGATATTCCGAGTGTGGTGGAGGAGATGCTGGCGTCAGACAAGCCATTCGTCGTGGATCTAAGGATAAGCCGCGAGGACCTGCCTCCCCTCAACATCGATGCGAGTCTGAGGATGGGCAGGGCCTGACCATCCCTTGATAACAACATTATCAATATTTATTTATTTCTCGAAAACATTGTTATTGATTGGGCGGGGGCATGGAGTACGGCTACGATATAGGACCCGTGCCCCCCAGCGGCAGGAGGTACGGGTTCACCGACAATTTCGCCATATGGTTCGGAGCCGGGATCAGCATAGCTGAGTTCTGGGCTGGCGCAATCCTGGTTGCCAGCCCCGTATCGCTTAATCTAAAACTAGCCACCCTAGCGGTACTTCTAGGCCACCTCGTGGGCAACCTGCTACTATCCCTCGTAGGGGCTATGGGGGCCTACACGGGTCTCCCAACCATGGTTCTGGCACGGAAACCCTTAGGCCTGAGGGGGTCCCATCTCGTGTCAGCCCTCAACTACCTCCAACTGGTGGGCTGGACGGCCGTCATGCTGATAGTGGGCGCTCTAGCCATGGACGCGGTGTCCAGCCGGGTGCTGGGCTTCAAGGCATACCATGCATGGATACTCCTGCTGGGCGTACTCGTCACCCTGTGGAGCCTGGCTGGCCCCGAGAGATGGAGTGTCCTGGGCCGCTCGGCAGCGATGCTACTCCTAGCCCTCTCCCTGTGGCTCGCATATGTGGTGGTGAGGGACTACGGGTTCTGGCGCCACTTCTCAGGACCCCTGGAGACTTCGGCCGGGTTCTGGCTCGGCCTAGACCTCGTCATAGCCATGCCCGTCTTGTGGGCGCCCCTCATAGCCGACTACACCAGGTTCTCGCGCAGCGTTGCCAGCGGCTTCTGGGGGAGCTACATCGGGTACTTCATCTCCAGCTCACTCTTCTACTTCCTTGGTGCCTTCAGCAACCTGGTGCTAGGGGAGATGGACCCGATAAGCGTGATCCTGTTCTACGGTCTCGGCGTCCCTGCGATGCTGATAATCCTGTTCTCCACACTTACAACCACCTTCCTCGACGTCTACAGCGCGGCCATAACCTACAAGAACATTAGGCCCGCGGCCGACGCGAGACGCCACATAGTGGTGGCGGGGATTCTGGGAACCCTGCTGGCCCTCGTTTTCCCGATGCAGAAGTATGAGTGGTTCCTCCTGCTGATCGGCGGCGCCTTCGTAAGCCTCACAGCCGTGATGGTGGCCGACTACCTGGCCTCCCGGGAAAGCTACCGGAACCCCGCCCTGGTGGCCGAGCCCAGGGTAGCTGTGAGGTGGGGCGCGATAGCTGTGTGGGCGGCTGGGTTCGCCCTCTACATGCTCCTGGCTCTGCCGGGTCTGCTCGGCGTACGTATCCCGGTGTTCGCCGAGCTGGGAGGCAGAATGGGGAGCTCCATACCCACACTAGTAGCGGTCATCCTAGCCTACCTAGCCTACACCAGGCTGTCCAGGGGTGAGCGTGTTGGGCGACCACCTAGTTATGGGGAAGGTCAGTAGAAAGGTGTTCGAGGAGGTCATCCTCCCCCACCTGGGGAGGAGGGACCCCTCCATAGTGGTGGGACCCAGGTTCGGCGTCGACTTCAGCGTGATAGACCTGGGCGACAAGGTACTCATAGTGGAGGTGGACCCCGTCTTCGTGGTACCCGAGTATGGGTGGGAGAGGAGCGCCTGGTTCGCCGTACACATACTGGCCAGCGACGTCGCCGTCTCGGGCGTACCACCCCGATACCTGTTCATAGACCTCAACCTCCCCTTAGGCATGAGTGACGAGGAGCTGAGGACCCTGTGGATGCTGATACACCGGGAGTGCGAGAAGCTGGGCATAGGCATAGCGGCTGGCCATACAGGGAGGTACGGGGGAGTCGACTACCCCATGATAGGCGGCGCCACTATGATAGGAGTGACCACTAGGGACGGCTACGTGACACCGGCCATGGCGAGGCCCGGCGACGCAGTGATAATGACCAAGGGTCCTGCAGTGGAGACCGCCGGGATCCTTGCAACCATGTTCCCCCAGGTCCTCGCTAGGAGGTATGGCGAAGTCTTCGCCGAGAAGGCCAAGGAGATCTTCTGGCTCCAGAGCGTCGTCGACGACGCCCTGACCCTGGCCAAGCTAGGCCTCCGGACAGGGGTCACAGCTATGCACGACGCCACCGAGTATGGGGTCTGGGGAGCCCTTCACGACGTGGCGGAGGCGAGTGGCGTAGCCATACGGGTGTACGAGGACAGGCTGTTCATACGCCCCGACGTCCAGAGGGTCGTCGCGGCCTTCAGCGAGTTCACCGGGATCCCCGTGGACCCCTACGCAGCCATAAGCGAGGGCACCCTAATAGCGACTGTGAGGCCCGAGAAGGTGTCCAAGGCTGTGGAGCTCCTGAGGAGCAGGGGGATAGATGTAGCAGTCATAGGGGAGGTCGTGGAGGGCAGCGGGGTAACCCTGGTTAAGCGCGACGGCGAAGAGGCGGAGATCCCCGTACCCAGGCAGGACCCCTTCTGGCCCGTCTTCTTCAAGACCCTCGAGATCCTGAGGGGTGAGGAACGGTGAGGAAACCCGTACCCACCGCCCTCACCATAGCCGGTAGCGACAGTGGGGGAGGCGCGGGGATACAGGCCGACCTGAAGACCTTCGCCGTGATGGGAGTCCACGGCATGTCGGCCATAACCAGCATAACCGCCCAGAACACCTACGAGGTCCGCGCCATACACGATTTGCCGCCCAGCATGGTGGTGGCCCAGATCGAGGCTGTCGCCGACGACATGGGTGTCGACGCGGCTAAGACTGGCATGCTCAGCAACGCCGAGATAATAGTTGCCGTGGCTAAGACTGTGGAGAAGTACGGGTTTCCCCTGGTCGTGGATCCTGTGATGATAGCCAAGTCAGGGGCCAAGCTACTCCGCGACGACGCGGTCGAGGCGCTGATCCGGAGGCTCCTGCCCAGAGCTACTGTGGTGACCCCCAACAGGCCTGAGGCGGAGAGGATCACGGGGATCACCATAAGGGGCCTGAAGGACGCAAGGGAGGCCGCCAGGATCTTGGTGGAGGAGCACGGCTCCGAGGCGGCCGTTGTCAAGGGGGGCCACCTCGCAGGCGAGTATTCTGTGGACATACTCTACTATAAGGGCAGGTTCTACGAGTACAGGGCGAGGCGTATACCCGGCAATACCACCCACGGCACCGGGTGCTCCTTCTCCGCGGCGATCGCTGCAGGCCTGGCTAAGGGAAGGAGTGTGTCGGAGGCGGTCAGGATAGCCAAGGAATTCATAACCACGGCGATAGAGTACGGCCTGCGTCTGGGGAGAGGCCATGGCCCCGTCAACCCGATGGCCTGGATGGCGATCCCGGCAGAGAGGTTCAGAGTGCTGGAGAACCTTGAACGCGCCCTCGACCTGCTCCTCGGGAAGGGCCGTGTGGTGGCCCGGGTCATACCGGAGGTCTTCACCAACCTGGGGATGGCGCTTCCCAAGCCCTATGCTAGGACGCCCATGGATGTTGCCGCTGTGCCTGGGAGGATCGGGCGATACAGGGACGGGATCATAGTACCGGCCAAGCCCGAGTTCGGCGTGTCGAGACACATAGCACGGGCCATACTGACGGCCATGGAGTTCGACCCCGAGATCAGGGCGGCAGCCAACATCATCTATAGCGCGGGGGTGGAGAAGGCTGTCAGGGATTTAGAGCTTGTTAGTGGCAGTTTTGACCGCCGCGAGGAGCCCGACGAGGTGAAAAGCGTTGAGGGCGGTACAACAGTTTGGGGGATTCGTAGAGCCGTGGAGAGGCTGGGGGGAAGGGTGCCTGATGTCATCTACGACTACGGGGAGCATGGGAAGGAGCCGCTTACCTTCGTCTTCGGCAGGGACGCAGTGGAGGTGGCGAGGAAGATAGTGTTGATAGCGGAGAAACTGGGTGGTTAGGAGGGTAGCGAGATCCCGACATCCCGCATGAGTATGTGGGGCGTCCTAGTGGGTGTCCGCACCTCCCACCACTCTATCTGCCACTGCTCGGAGCCCACAGCTTCTATGTTTGAGAAGATGCGGGGCATGTAGTCGGCGATCCTCACCCTCTCCACGCAGGCCACAGGCTCGCCGTTCCTCACCACAAAGGCAGCATCCCTGGACACCGTGGAGAACAGGCCCTCCAGGTAGTTCTGGAACCTCGTGTACCAGTTGTTGGTCAGGTAGAGGCCGTTGTCCAGCATCTCCAGCATCTCGCCTGGCTTCATATCCCCGGGCGCTACCTCGAGGTTGAATGCCCGGGGCATTATCCAGCCAGCGTTGCCCGTGGTCTCACCGCCCAGCACCTTCGCCGTCTTCGAGTTGTGCAGGAACCCTTTGAACACGCCCTTCTCCACCACCGGTTTGTCCCTGGTAGCAACACCCTCGTCGTCGAAGCCGGCGAACCCTGGGAGGCTTGTGTCTAGAGGCTTGTCGTGGACGGTTAGGCTGGGGCTGAACACCTGGTCTCCAGGCTTCTTGCCCTGGAGGAAGCTCATCCCGAAGATCAGCATGCCCGCGTTGGCTGCATCCACTATGCTGTCCACCAGGTTGCCCACTATCATGGGCGAGAGGAGGACCCTATACTTGCCCGGCTCTATCCTCTCCCTAGGCAGCTTGGCGCAGAGTTCCGCTAGCTCTACAGCCTTATCCATGGCTCTCCGCGCCAGCTCCGGCTCATAGCGGGTGGAAGTCCAGCTCCACTGCCCGCTCCTGCCGTTCCTGAACACCCTAACGTAGCCGTTGAAACTGGTGGAATTGTAGCCGAGATCCGCCCCGTTGCTCCCCAGCAACACAGTTTCACGATGGACGAAGTCTATCTTACCGGCCGCGTCCCCCAGCCGGGCAACGCCTAGTTCTTCCAGCTTATCGGAGACTTCTCCGGTTGCAGCTGCTTCGGCCACCTTTTTGTCGGTGAATGATAGAGGCTTACCGGTTGGCTCCGGCAGCGGTGCGTAGAAGGGTGATGGCTGAAGCTTCGCCAGGATCTCGGGGAGCCTCCTCACCACGTCTTCGACGCTTCTAGCCTCGAAGCTCAGTACGCCTATCTTCCCGTCCTTGGCAGCGTAGACGCCGACGATGTTCTTCCTCCACGACTGGACCACCGTTATTTCTCCGTGCGCCATCTTGACCATGAGCCAGTCAACCGTGTCGACCCGAACCATGTACTCGTCGACAAGCCCAGACACCAGTTTAGCCGTCTTCTCGGCCAGCTCCATGCGGCTCACCTCAGAGTCACCCCCCTCATCCTTATGTGGGGCCCGCCGAACCAGACGGGGACCCCCTGGGAAGGCTCGCCCTTACCGCAGGTTCCCGCGAAAAACTGGAGATCCTTGCCCACAGCATCTATGGAGGAGTAGAACTCCTTGGTGGTCACCTCAAGTGCCGCGTTTCTCACCGGCTCGGCCAGTTCCCCGCTCTTTATGATATAGGCTTCCAGGCCGACGTATCTCTGTCCCCACCGGACGTCGTCGATGTTCCATTCCATGTACTTTTTGATGTACACGCCCTCCCTGACGTCCTCGACCAGCTCCTCGAAACTATAGTCCCCGGGGGCCAGGTACGTGTTGGCCATTCTCACTATGGGCTCGCTGGCGTAGTCCTTAGCCCTCGCGGCCGCGTTGCTCTCGACGCCGTAGACGGCTGCCGTCTCCCTGTTGTGGAGCATGCCAGCGATTCTGCCTCTCTCGTAGATAACCCTGGGCCCGGCGGCAACGCCTTCGTCGTCATAGAGGTAGAACCCGTAGCTCCCAGGTATGGTGGGGTCGTCTATGACGGTTACATGCTCGCTCCCTATGAACTCCTCCCTGTAGGTGGTCCTGAAACTCATGCCTGCCTGCGCGGCCTCCCTTCCAAGGATCCTGTCGGCCTCGCTGGGGTGACCTGCCGACTCGTGGACAGCCAGGCCCACCACCTCGGGGCCCAGCACTACGTCCAGCTTGCCGCGGGGAGGCTCCTTGGCTTTGACCAGGTTTATATATAGGCTCTTAACGTCGTCCTCCATGCTGCCCCTGACGTCCAGCTTGTCGAGAAGCTCGTAGCCTCCGGAGCCTCCTATCTGGTTCCACCTATTGGCCTTCCGGTCGCCTGCCGTTGCTGCCATGTTGTAGAAGACCATGAGGCGTGGCACGGTGCTCTCCACGTAGGCCCCGTCACTATTCACGATGATCTTCTCCTCCACAGAGTCCACGTAACTTATGGTGACGTTGCCCACCCTGAACCCGTTCTTCTCCAGCTCCAGGCTCTTGTAGATGTCCAGTATGTCGGACACCTTGACATCTATACTCACGTCCTGGAATGGCTTCAACGGTTCCACGGAGTACCGGGCCCTGCCGAGCCGCCCGGGCCCCATCCCGATGGGCCTCTTCATGTAGGGTGCAGCTGACCTGGCAGAGGCCACGGCCCGTTGAACGGCCTTCTCCAGGTCATCGTGGCTGAGGGACGTGGTGGCTGCGAATCCCAGGCCACCGTCCACCAGTACTCTTACCGCGACGCCCTCGGCAAGGCTTTCGCCTGCGCCCAGTATGGCCCCGTTTATCATGAGTATCTGGAGGGTCCTCAGGCTGTGGAATCTCGCCTCGGCGTAGGAGGCCCCCAGGCTAAGCGCCTTTTCAACCAAGTTTGAGAGTAGAAGCGGATCTGGTTTGGACATTGCCCGACTCCTGTTCGAGTAATGTTTGTGGCCAGTAAAAAATACTGGGTTCGACGCCTACCAGGCTACTTCATCCACTTCTCCTCGTACTCCTGTATGTACCTTGTGCTCTGCTTGAGGTCTATGAACAGCTTCTGGGCCTCTTTCACGTCGTCGACGGTAACCTTGTGTCTCCCGTTTCTTTCGGCAATGATCCTGGCTGGCTCCATCAGCTGAACCGCGTATCTGAGGCTGGTCTCGGCTCCTATCCTGGTAAGCTCCTCAACGGCCTCCTCCGTCAGGGGGATCTCCTCCTCGTCGGCCCTAATCTTGATAATCTCCCTGATCTCTTCCGGCGTGTAAGGCTTGGTTGGTATGATTAGGAGCCTGTCGAGCAGGTCTAGCGGCATGCCGTGGGGCGACTCGATATCCGTGCCCCTTATCTTGGTGATGCCCCTGTTGGTGGCGAGGATCATTATCGGGGCCAGCTCGCCCTCCATGGTTCTGGTGAGGAAGCTGTAGGCCTCGAGGTCCAGCATGTGGGCGTCGTCTATGAAGAGCACCCCCGGCACTATGCTGGCCTTACCCTCCTCCACCAGCTTCCTGACCTCCTCGTCGACCTTCTGCCTCACCTCGGGGCTTATCTCCCTCTCGGCCGCGAATCCTAGAAGCGCGGTTATGCTAGCCCTCTGGGCCGCGTAGTACATATCGAGGTCGTGGAGGGTGAAGGTCCTCACGATTTCCTTCTCTTTCTTGACAGGGCCGCCTGGCATCTCGACGAATCTTTCAGCCTCCACGTCAAAGTAGCGGGCTTTCTCGACGCCACGTACCCTCCCTGCCTTGTGCACAATACCGGTCTCCGCGTCTATCCAGATCAGGTCGCCTCTCCTCACGCCCAGCTGGATGAGCTGTGCTGCGATCTCCTCGCTCACCGTTATGGTCAGCTGGTCATCCCTGGTCTCCAGGGTGAGGCGTGCCTCTCTGGGTATCATGATGTAGGGGTTGAAGGGGTGGGAGGCTCTCCTTATCTTGAGTTCCCTGACGACCCCCTCGTAGACCTTCCTCAACTCCCTTATCCTGACGCCGATCGCCTTCCTGACGGCTTGCATAAGGACCTCGGTCTTTTTGATCTCGGCGGAGTAGATCTCGGAGCCGTTCATGGCCACGAAGGGCGTGTCCTCGCCGAGCTCCTTAGCTATAGCCACTGCTATGGCGGTCTTGCCGGTGCCCGGCGGCCCCACTAGGAGTATCCCACGGCCCGACATGCGGCCCTCCTTTATCATCTTCACCACTATGCCGGCTGCCTCCCTTGCCTCCACCTGGCCCACCAGGCCTGCAGCCACCCTTCTCGCTCTGCCCTTCTC
>WAQK01000039.1 GCA_015520265.1 Pyrodictiaceae archaeon
CCCTCGAGGGTGTTGGCGTGGAAGGGGTGGGAGTCGAGGCTCGATACGGGCTGACCCCTGCCCGCCTTCCTCGTATGGATTATGCCTATCGCCAGCTCTGCCTTCTCCAAGATCCCGAGAAGCCTCTCAACCCCTCGGGGGTCCTCATATATGGGCTTCACCGTCTTATAGTGGTGGTAGAAGCCCCGCCCCCCGCGCTCGGTATATATGGTGTAGCCCCACCCATCGCTGTGGCTCGACACCCTGCCCTTAGACACCTGCTCCAGGTAGGGGTCTCTCCTGGAAGCCTCCCTGAGGGCCGCTACAAGCTCCTTGACGCGGGCAGGGTTAAGCGACGCGAAGAACAGCACCCGGCACACAGCTTCCACCCTCCTCTGTGGGACTGGTGGCCGGGATAATTAAGGATAGCTGGGACCCGGGTTTGAGTTTTCTCTTCAAAGCCACCAAATATATCGAACCAGCCATCACCGGAGAACGGGGCGAGCCTTGGGCAGATCTACGCGTCTATGGAGAACCCTAGCCCTGGTCCTCATACTGGCCGCACTCCTCCTACCCTTATTGGCGCCGCTTCCCGCTAGGGCCCAGGAGAGGCTCTGGACCATAATGGTTTACATGAGTGGCGACAACGACCTGGAGGCCTTCAGCCTGGCGGATCTGGACGAAATGGAGCGCGGCTTGGCGGGGGGACAGGGCGTTACTGTCGTTGTCCTCGCAGACAGGGCCTCCGCGCCCTACGAGAGCCAGGAGGGGCTTCCCTCCGACGTGGCCGAAGTGGTGGGGTCCTCGCCCCAGTGGGACACGGCTAGGCTCCTGCTCGTGGAGGCCGACAGCGCTCCGGGGGTCTCATCAAGGATGCTCGAAGACTGGGGGGAGGCCGACATGGGGGATCCTGCCACTCTATCGAAGTTCGTCAGGTATGTTGCTGAGAACTTCCCCGCCCAGCACTACATGCTGGTGTTCTGGGATCATGGAGGAGGGCCCGGGATATTCGATGTGGACGAGGATAATGGGGGAAGCTACCTAACACTGAGGGAGGCCTCGGATGCCCTGAAAGCGGCGGGGGTGCACTTCGACATCATAGGCTTCGACGCCTGCCTGATGGCCTCCGTTGACACCGCCTACGAGCTGAGGGACCTGGCCGACTACCTGGTGGCCTCCGAGGAAACGGAGCCGGGGGATGGCTGGCCCTACGACTCCATTCTCGCGGAGCTCTCCTCCAACCCGGGGATGGGGCCCCGGGAACTCGCCTCAGCCGTGGTCCACGCATACATGGATTTCTACCGCTCGATAGGGATGCCCGGCGTCACGCTTTCCGCCATAGACCTCTCAGTCTACAGGGATCCCGGGTTCCTGGAGAAGGTTAGAAGCTTCGCCGATGCTGCTGCCAGCAACCCGCAACCCGTCCAGCAGGCCCGCCTCGAGGCCCAGACCTTTGGAGGGGGCAACGATCCCGTTTACGGCGCTAACCAGGTTGACGCCCTGGACCTCCTATCAAGGGTTTCAGACACGGTCCCGGGGGCCGGGGAGCTGGCCAGCATCCTCAAAGCATCCATAGTATACAGTGACCTCTACGGAGCCCAGGTTTCAGGGGCTAGAGGCATAACCCTCCACTACCCGCTCAGGTATGACAGGAGCATATATGTTGAGATGACGAGCTTCTCCACCGACGCCGGATGGGCCGAGCTCCTGGAGGTCCTGGTCAACGTGGAGGCGGAGGTCCAGCCTCCCCAGCAGGGCGAGATACAGCTGGTCAAGCTCTTCGAGGGGATGGCCGACCAGACCCAGTTGATGGCTGCCGGGCCCGTCGACTTCGACGGGGACGGGGCCCAGGAATTCATAGTCTATGCAATCGGTTATGCTGCTTCCAGCGACGAGTACAGCGTGTTGCTATCCATATCTAAATATTATGCCGATGCTGGCCTTGTAGAGGTCTACTCCGACATGGTGGACTGGGGGTACCCCGACGAGCAGGGCAACCCTCCCTTCTCCATAGCCGACGCGATGAGCGGGGACGTTGACGGCGACGGTATGGAGGAGTTCCTCGACGCGTATAGCTACGTGGATCTCTCGACTCTCACCATCTACACAAGCATAGACAAGTACGAGTACCTGGGCGAGGCCAGCGTCAGCTCTTCCTACGGTATCATAGATAACCTGGTGGCCACCGCCTCCGACCTCGGAGACCTGGAGGGGGACGGAAGCTACGAGGTTCTGGTAGGAGGCTACGAGGTCAACCCTGACACCGGCGAGCTTTCGGGAGCCCTCTACCTGGTCAGCGCCGACACTCTGGAAGTCCTGGCCAGCTACACCCTGGATGCCCCCCAGGGCGTCCTCGTCGACGTGCCGGGCATAGCGGTGGGAGACCTCATACCTGGACGCCCCGGCGACGAGGTGGTCCTAGCCTACAACATGTACCAGCTGGACTACTACGGCAACACCATACCTGTAGGGTACAGGTTCCTCCTCGCCACGGTAGACCACGGCGACTTCAGGGTGCTGGGGGGCTACGAGGAGCAGGGCTCGGCCCTCTCCCTGGATGTCGGGGACCTGGACTCCGACGGTGTTGACGAGATCATCCTTGTCCACAGGACCCCAGAGGGCGCAGAACTGGCAGTCTATAGGGCCACGGACCAGGGCCTAGCGGTATACGGGAGTTGGGGTGTAAAGGTGTCGCCCGAGGGGACAGCCGTTGCCGAGGCCTACGACATAGACGGCGACGGCATAGTGGAGATGCTCGTGGCGGTGGCCGAGCCCTCGGGCCAGGGTGTTTCGGCAGTCCTCGAGATCTACGCCTTTCTGCCATCCACCGGCGAGCTCAGGCCGGAGGGCAGTATCGACCTATCAGGCGAGTACGCGATCCCCGTTCCAGCGGATCTCACCGGGGACGGCGTGCTTGAGGTGGTGTACCTTGTCCAGCTGCAGGACGGGGTCTACCTTGGGGCGGGGGTCGTGGAGAACTATGTGGACCCCACGGGCGAGGTCAGGGGCGTAGTGCTAGACGCTGAGGGGAACCCCGTTCCCGGAGCCAAGGTTAAGCTTTCCCTCCCAAGAACGGTAAGCATGAAAACAGTGGCCGATGAGAATGGGCGCTTCAACTTCACCGGCGTCCCTGCAGGCTCATACCAGGTGGAGGCCTACTGGAGGAAACCCGGAGGCGTAGGATACGCAGTCATGCTTGTGACCGTGGAGCCCGGCGTAGCCGTCGAGATAATCCTCCAGGAAGAGGCTGAGGCCATGACCACCACAACCACTACAACAACCACGCCAGCGACGACTACAACAACCATGACTACCACGACTACAACGACCACTACTACAACAACGACCACGACGCCGCCCACGGAAACCACGACGACCATACAGCCCATCCAGACAACTACAGCAACCATAGGCACGACCACTACGACATCACCCACGGAAACGACGACGCCGGTCGAGACAACGGCTACAGCACAGCCGACAACCACTACTGCGGCCACCACAAGCCAAACCGGCCAGACGACGCCTCCGGCAGGAGATACAACAACCCCGACCACAACGAGCCAGTCCCTCCAGACAACGCATACCACGCCGCTGGAGACGACTGCTACCGGTCAGGGCCAGACCCCGGCAACCCCGTCGGCTCCAGGCGAGGGTGCAGGCTACCTGCCAGTCCTGGTGGCGGTGCAAGCGGCGACCTTCATCATACTGATAATAGCGTTTGTAGCCCTCAGGTTCAGGAGGGGCGCAGCCGCACTACTGGTTCTTTTCATTTTATGCCTCCCCTACGCTTTGCAGCCCCTTCACGCTGCTGCGCAGCACGTTACTCAGCCCCCCTGGTGGGCCTACAAGGGTTTAAGAGTGGCGTACCAGTTCATGGCTGGGGAAACCATTGTGAGCCCCTGGGTTGAGTGGAGAAACACCCTCGACGAGATCCAGGTCATGGGTGGGGGTAGCAATGCGGCAAACCAGGACCATAACCAAAATAATAACAATAATAATCAAAGGGGCGTAACTGTGCGTCAAGGCGGGGCAGGCGACCAGAATAACGGTGATGGAGACGAAAAGATAGACATAACGGTCCCTGTGCCCAAGAAGCCCAACAACGTCTCAATAATAGGGGGCTTCGAGGTCTACATAGTAGAGGATGCTGGGCCCGGATTCGTGGACACAACATATTATACCTGGATGACATATGAGGGTAAGCCGCTTCTAGGCCTGTCGAGAAGTCTCCCCCTCAGAAACGTGCCTAGGGGAGAAGTGTTTAACGGCCCCTTCTGGATAGACTCCCGCCTCGTGGCCAACGTCCGCACGGGGGATAGGATCCCCATACCTGCGGGAGACAGAGTTGTAGAGTATACCGTGCTCTTCGCTGGCAGGCTGGACATATCGCCGTTCAACGAGGGGGAGGGCAGCCTGCGCAGCGTCATAGGATTTGGGCTGAACATACCCGTACCCAGGGGCACCTATAGGGACGTGGTTGTGCTGCAGGGCGAGATAAGGGCCCAGAATCAGCAAACGCCTCAGAGGCACACAATGGCCGTGGATAGGGAGCTGGGCCTCATCTACTACGAGGCATACGGCTCCGTCTCCGGAGGGGTCAACCAGCAGGGCCAGCTTACACCCGTAAAGAACGTGCTCTACGTAAGGACACTGGCGGAAATAACGCTGGATCTCGAGGAGACCCTCCCGCCATATGCAAACTTCCCCCAGGACCCCCTGATCCACGCCGGGTACAATATCTTTGAAAACGCGGCATTCCTAAGTCTAAGTGTAGGCATGATGTTCGCCTACGCGTTCACCATCGGCGGAGTCTATAAAGACACTATCATAGCCTTCGAGACCATACATTTGTCGGTCAACGAGGCGGCCCATCAGGAGACAGCGGTGTGGAGGATAAGCCTCCGCAACGGCGTGGCCGAGGTGATATTCTCCAGGGTCTTCGCCTCAACCGTGTCCAGCCAGCCAATATTCAGGCCTGGGGGCTCCAGGTTTGAGAGATCGCCCCTATGGATCGGGGACGCAGCTGGCCATAGGGAGGTCGAGATCATGGGTACCAAATACGTCATGGCCGACATGCAGACCCAGAGCCTCGAGGGTTTGGGCGAGGTAACCGTCTACAGGTATAGTTTGGAGCAGCCCTCGAGCCTAGGCCTCGAGTTCGCAGAGCTCTACTTCCTACCCAACGGGCTCCTCTACATGCTCGAACCGTCATACCAGGGGCTTAACCTGTTCCAGCAGCCCAACCCGGCAAACAGTATGATCACCTCGATACCAATAATAACCAGGATACCGAACACGGCTCCCCAGACCATTTCGCCTACCCCTCCGCAAACCGAAACAACGAACCAGACCACTGCATCCATAGCATCCGTAACCAGTACATCCACAACGTTCACAATAACTGAGCCCCCAACCGCGAGCACCATTCAGGGGCAGGAGGGTCAGGAGCAAGCGGAGGGCGGAGGATCCGGGTCATCCCAGGGCCTTTACCTGGCGGCTGCAACGGTTCTTGCGGCGGCAAACATTGTGATGGCTGCGGCAGTGGTTATGGCCTTCCTGAAAAAACGCGGGTAGCATACTCCCAGCCCCCTATTTTATGACGGGCTTCAGCCACCTCCAGGACAGAAGCCACGCCAGGGCCACGAGGCCGGTTATGTAGTTGCTGGCCGCCATGCCGGCCCAGAGCCCCGTGTCGCCCATGGCTAGGCTGTAGGCTAGGAGCCAGGATAGGGGGACCCTCATGCCCCACAGCCTGGTTATGCCCAGGATGGACATGAAGAGGGTGTGGCCGCTGGCCCTGGCCAGGCTGTTGGCCAGCATGAAGACGTCGAAGCCGAGGACGCTGGGGCCGAAGATTAGGAGCATCCTGTCCGCCGCCTCGAAGACTGCCGGGTCGTCGGTGAAGACCGAGATGAATGTGCTCCTGGCTAGAAGCAGGAAGGCTATGTAGCCCAGCACGACGCTGGCCAGGATCCCGAGGCCCGTCAGGGTGGCCCTCCTGGCCCTCTCCAGCTTCTCGGCCCCCAGGTTCTGGGACACGATTATGCCTGTCGACCTTATTAGGGGGAAGACGAGGACGTGGTCTAGGCTGAGCACCACCTGGCCTATCGAGTAGGCCGCCACTATGGGGGTGCCGAGCCCGTTCACTATGGCCACCATCACAAGGAAGCCCAGCGTTACCAGAAGCCTTTGGGCCACCATGGGTAGGCTAACCCTGGTCACCAGGCCCGCCAGCTCCCTCTCGGGCGCAAGGTCCCCCCAGGCAACCTTGATGCCGTGCCTCCCCGTGGCCAGGCTGTAGACGGCGTAGCTCCCCGAAACAACGTTGGCGAGTAGCGTCGCCAGCGCAGCCCCCACCACGCCTAGGCCCGCGGCGAATATTAGGACTGGGTCGAGGGCGAAGTTGAGCAGCGTGGCTGCCACGCTTATCTTCATCGGCGTCACCGTGTCGCCCGAGGCTCCTAGGGCGAAGTTGAACACCAGGAACATGTATGTGAAGGGTACTCCGGCTAGGGTCACAGCTATGTATGCGTCGGCCAGAGCCCCTATGTCGCCGGGGGTCCTGGCGGTGTCGAGGTAGAAGCCGCGGGCCAGGAAGAACAGGAGGCTGCCGGGGATGCCTACCAGTAGCAGGAGGCCCATGACGAGGCCGACAACCCTGCTGGCCCTCCTGTACTCCCCGGCCCCTATGTACTGGCCCGTCAGGGCCGATATGCCTGTGGCGAGGCCGAAGCCCAGGCTCATCAGTATGCCCCTGTAGGGCCAGGAGACCGTGGGTGTCCCCAGGGCTGCGCTTCCAAGCTTGGATAGCCAGAACGTGTCCACGATGCTGTAGAGGGACTGGAGGCTCCCCGAGACGAAGAGGGGGGCGCTGAGTTCCAGGATGAGCCTGGCAAGCCTCTCCTCTCCCAGTATGCGTCTGCGCCGCTCCTCTACGTTGCCTGCTCCGCCTAGCTTCGTTACGGATCCCCAGAGCCCCTAGGCTCGCCCGCATTATAAGGTTTAACTTCGAACCCTTGGACGTTTGCCCGCCATCTTTATTTGTTCATTTTACAGCACTGTTTTATGGCATGTCGAAGTGGCTCATAATCGGCGGCGGCCTCATGTACCTCTCCATACTCTTCGCCCTACTCTGGACCGCCAGGAGCTACAGGTTCCCGTCGATCCTGGTTCTTACCGAGCTGGCCGGCTATGTCATGTCGTGCATCGGCCTGCCCAGCGGTCTTGTAGACTTGATGATGGTGCTGGGCACCGGGGCTCTGCTCTTCATCTACCTGTGGAGCTGGGTGGGGTTCGCCGCAGAGAGGATGTTCCAGGGCTGGAAGTTTGGCCGTGACCTGGAGACCTACAGGATGGAGTCGCTCCTAGGCTTGGCGACCATCTACTTCCACTTCGACAAGAACAGGAGCACCACCGTGAACCTGCTATACATGATATACGGGCCTCCCATCCTCTTCGCCGGTGTCGTGGCCATGAATCTCCCGGACTACGCCTTCCACGTAGGCATAGCATTTCTGGCCTCAATATTCGCTCTCAGCGTGGCCGCTGCCAGGTCTCTGGACAAGGGCTACCTGAGGCTACACTACTCAAGGAAAATGCAGGGCCAGGGCAGCGGCCCATAGCTCGGAGACTGCGTGCTCGGCCCCGCCGGGAACAAGGCCCTCACCCTATCCTCGGTTCCCGGAGGACCGCCTGCCAGGCTGATCCTCCCTTACCGGTTCCTCTGCACCAGTATCGCCGTGGAGAGCCGGTGTTAGGCCCTCTCCTCTGCACAGTTGTCTCCTCTACACGTCTACGGGTATGGTTCGGCGTGGAGCGTCTTTCATAGCTTTGACTTTGAAGCCTGTTTCAGCGTTCTCCGCGCATGCTGGGAACGAACCTCGGGACCCTCCGCCTATACTCCTCGTAGTCCTCTCCGAACCTCTCGCTTAGGATGCGCTCTTCTAGCAGGGCCAGAAGGTAGAATATCGCGGTGTTGAGGAGGGCGAACCCTGCCAGGAGGGGCGAGCCCGCCAGGGCTGCGAGGCCCCAGAAGACCAGGCTGTCGCCGAAGTACTGGGGATTCCTCGTATACTTGTAGGGCCCCTCAAGGATCAGCCTGTCGATCCTGGCTCCCGAGGCCCGCACCGCGCCCAGCGTCAGAAAACCCCACAAGCCTATCCCCCCGCCCACCACTATCAGTGCGGCGCCCGCCGCGGCCAGCACAGGACCGGCAAGCCCGCGGCCCAGGAACTCCTCCAGGTACATTGGTACCGAGAACCCTATCATCGACAAGTACCAGGCCCAGACGGCGTATAATGCCCTTCTAGAGCCCGGAGGCCATATGCCCCTGACATCCTTAGCGTAGATGTAGATGAGCGCGGCAACCATGATCGATGCCTCGGCGTATGCCAGTAATGCGAAAACGTTCAAG
>WAQK01000040.1 GCA_015520265.1 Pyrodictiaceae archaeon
CAGGAACTAGTCTAAGCGTCTCAGTCGCCTCTACTTGTTCGGGGCTGCTAGGCATGAGTAGCGGCTTGTATCCGCCTTTAACCCACATGTCCAGCTGGTCGTAGTAGTGGATGCTGAAGGGGTGCCCCGAGTTGCCGCCAGGCAGCGTCAGGTATCCTGTTTTACCCGGCCTCATGTCCGCTATGTAGCGTATGCTGGGCCCACTACCCACCTTGAGGCCCGGAGCCACGTTGACGGTGAAGAACCCTCCTGGTGCCGGGTATCGTGGATAGTTGAGCCATGGCAGCACCTCCCCAAGGGGGTGGTTGAAGGCGTAGATGTGGACATTGCCCCACCTCCACTTGGCGGGATCCTCTGTGCCCATGTCTTTGGCCAGTTTGTCCATGGCGCTCCTCAGCGCTTCGAGGACCAGTTCTCCTAGAGGCTTGTCTACCCACTTGGAGAACCTGCCCGGCTCATCCAGCTCTCCTCTCAGCACAAGCTCCGCCGTCTCCAGGGGCAGGAAGGTCCCCTTTATCCCTGCGGCCTCGTACTCGTCCTCCCAGAGTCTGTCGTAGAACTCCTTGAGCCAATAGGTGTATATAGCTGGCTCAGGCGCGTCGGGCCTCATAACGTAGTCCCAGTTTCTCAGCATCTCGGCCACCTGCCTCTCAGCGTCGCTGAGGCTTCCGGGCACAGTGTCCAGGGCCTGCAGGAGTAGTGGTACAAGGGTCTCGGCTGCCAGGCTCTTATAGTCGGTCTGCATCCTCATCACATCCTCCACCGAGATCTTGCCCTTGGACTCCAGGGTCTCCTGGATCATCTGCACAATCCTGTCATGCCTGAACCTGTCGGCCCAGTGCCAGCCCAGGTAGTACTTGTAGCTCTTGGCCGAGACGGGCGCGTTGTTGGCTGTGGCTATAAAGCCTCTTTCAGGGTTGACGACGTGAGGTATCTCGTCGAAAGGTATGTAGCCAACCCACTCGCCCTCCCCGCTGCTGCCGTTGAAGGGCAAGAACCCGTAGTTGGGTACCTCGAGGCTCCCGGCCTCTACTACTGGTAGGTTGCCGCGGATCGGGTAGAGGCCGGCCGGGTAGTAGGCTATATTGCCCTCAGTGTCGGCGTATACAGCGTTCTGCGCCGGGACCATGAAGTACTTCTGGGCCCTCATGTAGTCGTGGATGCTGGTGGCGTAGTTCATCAAGTAGAGGGCTATGAACTCGTAGGTGGGCTGCAGGCCGGTCCACCTGAGAGCATAGCGCTCCCCATACTTCTCAACCAGAGGACCATGGATCGTGACGTTGACTCTGAGCTTCACCACCCTGTAGCCGCTCCCGGTCTTGATCCTTATCTCCTCGACAATGGTTTGGGGCTCCAGCCACTGGCCCTGGTACAGGTATTTGCCGTCCCTCCACTTGTAGTAGTAGAAGTCGGTGACGTCGGCGCCCACGTTGGTGAAGCCCCATGCCACGTTGTTGTTCCTGCCTATCACTATCACGGGGAGGCCTGGGAAGGTTACGCCTCTGACCACCCAGCCGCGCCCCCTGAGCACCAGGCAGGCTTCGTACCATGTCGGCGGCGCTTGGAGGGAGAGGTGCGGGTCGTTGGCCACTATGGGGTACCCTGTCTCCGTCAGCTTGCCCGATACCACCCAGTTGTTGGACGCTGCCTCGCCCACTAGGCTCCCCACAAACTCCTCGATCCTCTCCAGCCATTCAAGGTAGTCCCTGGAGATGGAGAGCTGGGCTGAGCCGCTTCCAGTGGTGTTGAGCCACGTCCCTCTGGGATAGACCGCGTCGTCCACATCACCCAGTATGGCTGTGTTGAGGGGCCTCTCCAGCAAGCCCAGCTCGAAGAGGGCCTCGTACCCGTTGGCGTCGAGGAAAGCTTTGAGCTCAACGTCGCTGAAACTGCCTGCCAGGCCCCAGGCTATCAGCTTGCCCACCGCTAGGCTGTCGAGGGGCTTCCAGGGCTCGGGCTCTGCTCCGAGCAGCCTGTACTCGGGTGGAAGCATGTTGTGGGCCTTGGCCCACTCTATGTAGGCGTTTACGCCCTCGGAGTATGCTTCGAGCACCTCGTAGTATTTCCTGAGTTCCTTGTCGCCCATCATTGTGCTGAGCGTCTCCTGCGCGGCGCGGTGGAGGCCTACTATGCGGAAGAACTCGTCAATGTCGTATGCCGGCTCGCCTAGGAGTTCGCTGAGCCTGCCCTCTGCGACTCTCCTGGTGAGGTCCATCTGGAACATTCTGTCGAGGCCCTGGACGAAGCCGAACGCATAGTAGAGGTCTCTCTCGGTCTCTGCAAAGATGTATGGTACGCCCCACTTGTCCCAAACTACCACAACCTCAGAGTCGAGGCCCTCGAGCCTCAGCGTGCCGGAGGGGTGCTTGGATGAAGGTATGCTTCCCCACAAGCCGTGGACGGGGTCCGAGACGCCCGCTATTTGGGGGTTGCTTGTAACCAGGTATCCTAGCAGCGATGTTATTAAAACGGCGAGAATCAGGAGTGACAGTCGTTTCTTCCCCACTTTAGGAACACCTGGTGCACTATTATCATTATAATATAAGATATTGTTTTCGCCTCTAATGTTAGCGTGGAAAGAGTATAATTAGGAGGATTGGAAAAAAATCAAACAAACTTTGCTTAGTGGCCCTTGAACTTGGGTTTCCTCTTCTCCAGGAACGCCGCCACGCCCTCAGCCACGTCGTCGGTGCTGAACAGGAGGCCGAAGAAGGTGCTCTCCAGAGCCATGCCGGTCCATATGTTGGACTCCAGCCCCATGTGGATCGCGTACTTCGCGGCGAGAAGCGCCAGCGGGGGCTTCTCCGCCAGCTTGAGGGCCAGGGTCCTCGCCTCGCTCTCCAGCTTCTCTGGTGGCACTACCTTGTCGACTAGCCCGATCTTGGCTGCCTCGTGGGCGGGTATCATGTCGCCTGTGTAGATGAGCTCCTTAGCCCTGCTTATACCGACGAGCCTGGGTAGTCTCTGCGTGCCGCCAGCGCCGGGGATGAAGCCTATGTTTATCTCGGGCTGGCCCAGCATAGCCATCTCGGAGGCTATCCTGAAGTCGCCTGCCATAGCGAGCTCCAGGCCTCCGCCAAGGCAGAACCCGTTGATGGCCATGATGACAGGCTTGGTGTAGTACTCTATCTTGAAGAGGAGCTCTTGGAACTTTCTGGAGTATATGGCTGCCTTGAAGGGGCTTATGCCTATGAAGCCGGTCACGTCGGCGCCAGCGCTGAAGGCGCGGCCGGTCCCTGTTATTATAACGACCCTTATCTTCTCGTCTTCCTCCAGCTCGTCGAGGGCCTCGCCCAGCTCGGCCAGGAGCTTGACGGACAACGCGTTGAGCTTCTTGGGCCTGTTAAGCACTATCCAGGCTATCGGGGGCTCTAGTCTGATGATTATGTTCTCCTTCTTCCTCTCCTCCACGGCGGCGTACTCGTAGAAGCCTTTACCGGTCTTCCTGCCCAGCTTGCCCTCCTGCACCATCTGTTTGAGCAGGGGGTCGGGCTCATACTCGTCCCAGCCGGTCTCCTTCTTCAGCTTTTCCAGCGTCTCCACTATGGTGTCTACACCGAACTCGTCGGCGAACTCGAAGATACCCTTGGGCCAGCCGAGGCCCAGCTTGACGGCCTTGTCGATGTCGTCCTTCGACGCTATATTCTCCCTGAGCAGATATGCTGCCTCGTTGACGGCGGGGGCCAGTATTATCAGGGGGTCCACCTTCTCGCCGGCCTCCTTGGGTATGTTGGGCCTCGCATACTTGCCGGGCGCCGGATACTGGTAGAAGCCCTTACCCGTCTTCATGCCCAGCTCCTTGGCCTCGAACTTCTCGGCGAACAACGGGCACGGGTTAGCCTTGAAGCCCCTCTCGCTCATAGCCTTGAACACGTAGTAGAACACGTCTATGCCACTGTAGTCGGCCAGCTCGAAGGGGCCCATGGGGAAGCCGAGCTTGTACTTAATGGCCGAGTCCACGGCCACATGGTCGCCTACGCCTCTGACCACGGCCCAGCAGGCGGCGTTCATGAATCTACCCAGGATCCTGTTGACTATGAAGCCCGGCACGTCCTTGTGGACAACAACTGGCTGCTTGCCGAACTTCTTGGCCAGCTGGAAGGTCACGTCGAGGGTTTGCTCGCTGGTCTTGGCACCCTTAATGATCTCGACTAGGGGCATAAGGGGCGGCGGGTTGAAGAAGTGCATCCCTATGACCTTCTCGGGCCGCTTGGTGGCGGAGGCTATCTCAGTTATGGGCAGGCTACTAGTGTTGGTGGCGAGCACGGCGTGTTCAGGCATGTGCTCGTCGGCGAACCTGAAGAGCTGTTGCTTGAGGTCGAGCCTCTCCGGTATGGCCTCTATCATGAAGTCGCTCTCGCTGAGAGCCTTGGCGAAATCCTCGGTGTACTGCCCGTCCTTGAGGTTGACGACTGGCTTTATCCTTGCCATAACGGCGTCGACGCTCTCCCTCAACACGCCCTTCTCGCTGAGTTTGGAGAGGCTCCACTTTATCTTCTCGAGGGCGTTCTTCAGGATCTCGTCGTTTATGTCGGCTAGGTAGACCTCGTAGCCAGCCATGGCAGCTACTTCGGCGATGCCGTGTCCCATGGTGCCTGCTCCTACTACTATTATCCTCTTAATGTTCTCCGCGCTCATTTCGGGCACCCATATAGCTGTTTTGAGTTTTTGTGAAAAACATTTACATTAATGTGAGGGAGGTGCCGAACACCTGCCTCAGTATCTGGCGTATAATCGTTATCCTCTGGATGTCGTTGGCGCCCTCGTAGATGGTGGTGATCAGCGCGTCCCTCAGGA
>WAQK01000041.1 GCA_015520265.1 Pyrodictiaceae archaeon
ACCTCTACTTGTTTAATGATGACGCTTTGGCTGGCGAGGGGCAGCACGGGAGGATGTTCATGAGCCACATGAACATAGCCGAGAGCCAGTTCTACACCATGCTGCGCCACGAGCTCTACAGGCGGGGGTTCAGGGGCTTCATCTTCGCGGTTCACGCGACCCAGGTGTACCACCTGCTGGACAAGACCTTCAGGACCACTGCGAAGATACATGCGTTCAAGGACATGCCCATGGACCCGAGGGACCGCAGAGAGATAGGCCTGATGCTGGGCCGGGCCTACTACAGGGCCCTCCGCGAGATATCGAGGAAGATATGGGCCCCGGCCTCGAGGCAGGAGCTGGTTGAGGGACTCAGCAGCTGTGTCGTAAAGTTTCTCGGGAAGAAGAAGGTTGTCAAGGCCAGGCCGTACAGGACGGTGAACTACCTGAAGATAGTGGTGGACAAAGAATCAAAGAGTAAAGAACCGGACGTAGATCAGATCATGCTGGAAAACAAGGTGCTCAAAGAGGCGGTGAAAAGAATCCTCGCGATGCCAGGCGTGAGGGTGCAGGTCGACAAAAGAAGATACGTGAACGTGAAAATAAACGGCCAGTGGAGGAGCCTCGGCCCCATAGCGCCCATAATCCTCGCCGGCGAAGAAGGGGGCTAGACCACTATCCTGACGACGGCGGGGCGGACCTTGTAGCCCTCGGACCTTACTCCTCCCAGGAACCCTGCGAGCACCTTGGGGTCGGCTCGGACCACGACGATTATCTGGACCACCTGGACCCTGCTCCTCCGCTCGAGCCTGGCGAGCCTGCGGAGCAGGTCGGGGCTCCGGACCTCCACGATGTAGGTCCTCACGGCCCCGCCTCACCCCTCGGGTGTTATGAGGAACTTTTCGAGGTGGGGGAGCACCTTGGCGTAGTCCTCGTCGAGTATGGGGAGCCAGTCGGTGTAGTGGCGGCCGCCTATGCTGCTGACCCTTCCCTGGAAGGCCTCTATGTCCTCGCTGTCTATTCCCAGCTTCTTGCCGAGCCGCTTGAGCTTCTGCCTCCACCACTTCCTGTAGTACTTGACGGGTATCCCGGCGGCGATGAAGCGTTTCTTCACCGTGTCTATGGTGGGGAGGGGCCCGGTGTAGCTGAGGAGCTGGTCGTAGACCGGGCGGGGCAGGTACATGACGAACTCGTTCTTGCTGCCCCGCTGGAGGTCGACGTGGACCCTCACGTAGCCGCCGAGGTCCACCGCCCTGAGGCCCCGTATGCTGCGGATGAGGTGGAGGGCCTCGGTGGCCCTGCACCCGGTGCTGACCATCACGTTGTAGACCAGCGTGTAGGGCGGGCCGAGCCTCTCTATCCGGGCCCGGGCCTCGAGGAGCAGGCTGTCCGGGGGCACCCAGGTGTCCTCGCCGGTCCTCGGCTTGCGGGGCATCGCCCTGCGGAGCCTGGCCACGAGCTCGTCGAGCTCCCTGGTCTTCTCGAGGAAGGTGAGGAACCGTGAGAACGCCGTGTAGCTGGACTTGTTCACCCCGCCCATGGCGTCGAACGCGGCCTGGACGTCCTCCTTGCCGCACAGCCTGACCCCGGCCAGCTTGGGGATGTAGTAGGAGTAGTCGCGGAGGCTCTTCCCTATCCGCGGGTTCACCCTCCGCAGCCAGTCGAAGAACTCCTGGACCAGGTCCTCGGTTATCTCTACGCAGCTCCCCGCCTGGTGGATAACTTTGCGGCCGGTTTTAGCGGCGGAGCCGTACTTGGCGCCGGGTTTGCACCCGGGAGGTCCCGGGTTCAAATCCCGGCCGGTCCACCAGCCCTCTCACTTTCCCAGCCTGCGATAGATCAGCAGGGCAGTTGCCGCGGCTATTACTGTTGCAACGAGCGTTGCTAATGTTGCACTGGTTCTCCTGGCGTCGGCGAGTTCCTTCTCCAGCTCTGCGATCCTATTCTCTAGTGTTCTGATCCTCCCCTCCTGGCTTGTCAGCGTATTGTTCAGCCGCCCCACCTCCTCGGCGATGGATGCGGAACGGGATGCCGCCTCGTCTATTTTCTCTTTCAGCCCGGCAAGTGTGGTGTTCAGGGTTCTGCGCAGAGTCTCGTAATCCTTGTTAACTCTGGCCTGGAGTTCTTCTAGCCTCCCGTAAAGCTCATCGAGCTGTGACATCATGTAAGAGGCCTGGATGCCTAGCTCCCTTATCCTGGCCTGCAGGGCCAGCGTAGCACTGCTTAAAGATTCGTTGACCCTTGAGACCCTCAGACCTAGTACTGCTATACTCTGGTTAAGCGAGTTCAGGACTAGCATCGTGTCCTGTAGCGAGGCATTCATCCTTGACATAAGGCTTCTGAGGCCGGGTATCACGGTGCCATTTATGTAGCTCAGCTGCATTGCAAGCTGCTCCACAGTCCCGTTGACACGTGCAAGTCTCTCATCAAGGGACCCCACCCAGGCGTCGAGCTGATCCATACTTAGGGCCAGCTGGTTCAACATGTCCTCGATCCCTGAGAGCGCCTGGCTCATAGTATTGTTGAGTTCGGCAAGCCTTGCCGAGAGGTTCTCGTTTATAGCCATTATACGGGCCTCCAGCTCACTACTGGTAGTGTTGAGGATCTGGATCCTAGCTGCAAGATCCTGGAAGAAGGCCATCATAGTGTCATTGAGCTCCTGGAGGCTGAGCCTCAAATCATCCAGGTCGGCCTCTAATCTATCCAGCCTGCTTGAAAGGGAGTTTAGCTGAGCCCAGATCTCGCTGAGGGCAGCGCTCATCTCGGCCCCGAGAACCACGCCGTTGGTAACGTTAATAGTGACGTTAACCAGTAAGAGCATCTCCCGGAGATCCGGGACCGCCGTATCCGGAGAGCCGCCCTTAGCTAAGAGGACGACCCTCAGAGTGGCGCTAGGCAGAAGGCAGAGGCTAACTACGTGTAGGCCCGGTTCTAGAGGCGGGAGAGGCAGCCTTAGAGTATATGTGTCTTGGGAGTGGGCCTCAAACACCGGGGAGACCGGGACGCCGTCCAGGAGGAGCATGTAGGCCTGCAGGCTCCCGCCGACGCCAGACACCGTTATGTTGACCATCTCCCCCACGCCGAGAATGGTGGGCACGACTTCTAGTCTAGGCATAGTGATGTTTAGACTAGAATAGGCGTAGAGCCCCGAGGCATCGCTGGCATTGACAACGTGGCTACCCTCAACGGTTCCTAGGGGCACCCTGACCATTAGGATGAACTCTCCTGAGGCGTCGGTGACCCCAGAGCCCACCTCTACAGTGTCCAGGTAAAGTGTAACGGTGGAATTGGGGGTGAAACCGCTGCCCTCCACTAGGATCCAGCCGCCGGGCGGGGCTCTGGTGTTGTAGAGTTTGAGCGAAGGTGCGGGTGCTGGCGGTTCAACGGTTACCGTACGATCCACCAGAATAGTGTAGCCGCCGGCATCGCCTGCCAGCACCGTTATGGTCACGTTGTTGGCTGGATCCGTGAAACTCTGCCCTACTAGCCACTGACCATTGTCGACATCACCGTCGCCGGGCGTGGAGTCGACTACACGCACTATACCCTCCCCGCTGCCCAGCGCCTCGTCAACATATAGTATAAGCACACCCTCGCCAGGTAGATATGCGTCGTAGCCTATCCTAAACCTCGCCTCCACCAGGTAATAGTGGGAGGCGTCTATGGGTAACTTCACAGCCTCGATACCGCCCGCCGCTTCAAGCGCGGATAGATATACCGTCGCCGAGGATCCGGGAGACACCTCCACGACGCTTGATGCAGGTATCCATCCAAGCTTCGCCCTGGACCAGCTAATCATCTCAGCAGGACTCGAGCCGGGCGCTCCTGCAGGCCCATTCCAAGCACCCTTACCCATGAGGGCCCAATGGCCAACGAACTCCCTGGAGTAGCTGTAATCGTACAGGTCGGGTAGCCAGAAGACGTGGCCTAGCTCGTGGGCAATGACTCCGAGGGGATCCTCCTCGGAAACCACGGCGATGTTGAGCTGAACCGCCCCGTCCCCTGTATTATATACACCTCCCACGACGGAGAAGCTCCAAATATCGTTGGGGTCGCCTGTGAGGGCCTCGTCGCCGCCTGCATGCACTATGAGTACGTAGCTGTACTGAGTGTAGTCAACGTAAGGATCGGCTACGGTCAGCGAATCAAGTATCAGGTCGAGCCACCCAGCGTCTGGCCCGGAGGCCCCGGGCGCGCCATAGTAGGCCATATCGTTGGGGAGCTGGAGCCACGGACTCTGCCAGTCATAGCTACTCCAGGAAACGGCTACTTGATCATAGCTGACGGTCGAGTAATAGTTGGCGGTGTCATTGAGCCTTGCCGTTATAGCGTCGACAGTCTGGGTCGGTGATACGTCGGTGAAGTATACCATTATGACCAGCACCTGCTGTGTGCCCAGCAGGGGTGCTAGATAGGACGCCGGGCTGGCCGTGTAGGGACCTGTTGCCAGGAGATCCCTGGAGAGACGCGTATACTCGGTGCCACCAGTAGAGACCCGCGGCGTGCCCGAGGTGCTTGCTAGCGGCGAGAATACGGGTGCCAGCATCGCTGCCAGCACAAGTATAGCTATGACCCTAGAATTCACACCTACCCACCTACAGAGTCACCCTTGAAGATACGGGTGCATGAGCCTAAGGTAAACCTTGCGGTTAGATCTCCGCGTCTGCCAAGGGGACCTTTTAATTGCTTCACACCGTGTTGTATCCAGCAGGTGTGCGGAGCTGCTGGCTGAGTACCTGCTCTTGGCAATGGCGGTGCTCAACGTTTCCACTGCATCGATCCTTGTGAGGCTCAGCGGCGTTCATGGCTTCGTCGCTGCAACCTGGAGGCTGATATTTTCCTCGCTTCTAACCCTAGCCTTCGTAGCTACGTCAAGGGAGCTCAGGGACGAGCTGGCCAAGATTTCGAGGCGCGACGTAGCCCTAATGGTGCTCTCAGGCCTCATGTTGGCCCTCCACTTCGACCTATGGATGACCAGCCTCCAGCACCTCTCCGTAGCTGCCAGCGTCACCATCGTCGACAGCTACCCGGCAGTCCTAGCACTGGTTGGTTACACTTTGTTCAAGGAGAGGTACTCGGCGATGCAGCTGGCTGGCGCTGGCGTCGCGATAGCAGGTATAACGTTGTTGTCACTCCACTCGTCGGGGGGCGGCATAACACCGCCCGGCGGGAACCCGGTGCTAGGCGTGGCCGCCAGCTTCTCGGGGATGCTGGCCGTGGCGACGTATTTCAGCATAGGCAAGGATGTGAGGGCTAGACTCTCTACGGCAACTTATACTGGAGTGGTGTACGCCTCAGGCGCCCTCTTCAGTATGGCGGCAACTTTCCTGCTGAGGAAGCCTCTTACAGGGTTCCAGGCGGAGACGTGGATGTACCTGGCCCTCCTAGCCCTGCTGCCGATGCTCGGGGGGCATACCGTGATTAACTATCTTTTATCAAGATTGAGCCTCCTGGCATCGACGGCACCAATACTGGGGGAGCCCGTGGGCGCATCGATCCTAGCCATGATCGTGCTAGATGAGCCCCTGGAAGGAGCCACGGCGGCCTATATGGCGATCACATTGTCCGGTATAGGAATGGTTGTTCTGGGCGAGAAGAGGAGGCTGGCTCAGTAGAGGCCAAGCACATCACCCGGGGATCAGGAGCCCTGATCCCGGGGTATTCATCATCGCACACGTAACGAGGTCGGGAATACCGGTTAATCTCTTCTCCTGGCCCTGACTAGTTTAGCCATAACTAGGGCCGTGGAGGCCCCTAGAACCACTAGAAGGGCCAGTAGCACCATGTTGAGCTGTTCGGTGCTCTCTTGCATCAAGGAGATCCTGGCCTTAAGGCCGACTATCCTCGGGTACTCAGTGTATAGGGACAACACCGTCAGGGAAGTGGTGAAAGTGTCAGCGTCGCCGGTCCACCTGATCTCGCCTCCAACCCTCGTGTATGTTGCTACAATGCCTCCATCCACCCGCTGAGCCTGTGTCAGTAGCTGTACCCACTTGCCAGCAACATCGGATGTCTCATACGCGGCTTTAGAGCCTGCGGCAAGCAACGCTCTGTAGAGGTAGTATGCCAGAGCTAGGTCGCCCGTCCTATACGTCCTAGTGGCGCCACCTGCCTCCCTGCAAGAGGAGCCGCAGAACCCGTAGCCGTCCCACATGCCAATGAGCCTCGTGTACAGCTCCTCGGCACCCTGGAGGTCCCCTTCAAGGAGCAACGCTACTGCCGAATATGCTAGAAGGTCTGGCTTCTCGCTCCACTCTGGGTCGGGCTCGCCTAGCCTGTATTCTCTCACAACCAAGAATGTTGTATTGAACTTCTCTGAGGAAACGTTGCCGACCTGTACAAGCCTTCTGGATCTCGGAGGGATCTCCACGGGGTAACCCAGGACAACTTCGTGGAGATAATCATGCCCCCCACCGTGCTGCGTGTCTAACACCATGGCCAACATGTAGCTGTGGGGGCTGCCCAGCTCCTCCAGGGCTGCGCGGGCCAGCAGGTTGTCGGGTGAAATGTAGATCATCCTCGACTCGGGGTTTGACGGGTTGGTTGCAGCCCGGAGAAGGCCAGCCTCCGGCACGTACTGGGATTCGAGGAAGCTCCTCATAAGCACAAGGCTAGGACCTGGCAGGACCCTCGTCTCAACAACCCTGCGTTCAGGTAGCAGGCTGGGAGCCCAGAGCAGGCCCAACGCAGCCAGCGTGACCAGTATGGTGAAAATGACCACCCGTCTGTTCAGGCGACGTAGATTCAACACCCAAACACCTGCCAGAGATGTGAACGTCTCCCCTTGTATCTTTATTGGGAGCCCTGCCGATCTATTGCCGGTGAAGCGTTTTGGGCGCCCTATCAGAGCGTTTGAGCGAAATTGTCGACCAGTGTAGCAGATACCTGTCAGAGCGGGACGAGGCCAGAGACAAGGCCCTCAAGAAATCGAGAGACATTATCCGGGAGGCTGGACGCATAGTTACGCTAGTGGTTTCAGGAGAGCTGAAGAAGGCAGGCGAGAGGCTGGCAGACTTGGAAAAAGTTGTGCGGGACTACCTTGAAGAGCTTAAACCTTACCCCGAGTTATACTACACTGGTTCTACTTACAACGCGGTCTCCGAGTATGTAGAGGCCGCCGTCTTCTACCACCTAGTGGCGGAGGGGAGGCTGCCAGGGCCCGAGGATCTCTCAGTGCCACCCGTACCATACCTGCAAGGCCTGGGCGACGTGGTAGGCGAGCTGAGAAGACTGGCCCTGGACTTGTTGAGGAGGGGTAGGCTTGGAGACGCCTGGACCATGCTTGAATACATGGAGGACATCTACATGGCCCTCCGCGGCCTCGATTATCCCGACTCCCTTCTGCCGGGCCTCAGGAGAAAGACCGACGTCGCCAGACGCCTAGTGGACGAGACCAAGGCCCTACTCCTGGACATAGCTGTGCGCGAGGAGCTTTCCAGGAGGATAGAGGAGGCGGTGAGGCGGCTGGATGCCGAGTAACGCTACATTTTAGGTCCCCCACGCCCACCATGATCAGTGGAATGACGAGAAACCCCGGATAGGAGTATCTGATGGGTGAAGAGGCCCCGCATCACCGACCAGATAAATCCTTATAACCCCACTCCTGAGAAAACTAGTACCGGGCCCCCGGTAGCTCAGCGGCAGAGCGCCCGGCTGTAGTGGGACGGGACAGGTCCCCCGCGCGTGTGACCCGACGGGCCGGGGCCCGAAGGGGGATGACCACGCGTCGGCGCGTAGGTGTGGCACCCTGTATGGGACCTGCAGAAACCGGGTGGTCGGGGGTTCAAATCCCCCCCGGGGGACCACCCCTCCCCCGGAAAACTCTTGTTATGCAGCAGCTCAAAGTCAAACGGTGACCATATCTTTTTACCTTCCCGTATACATGTATAATATTTGGCTAAGACTACCCGGACCAGGGGGTGACACTGACGTGAAGCTTTGGGAAGTTTTGAGGAAACCCGCCTTCACGGTCACGCCTGACATGTTGCTTAGGCGGGTTAAGGCCCTTTTCAGGAGGACCGGGGAGAGAGTGGCACCCGTAGTAGATGGGGACGGCAGGGTCCACGGCTACGTGACGTGGGTTGAAGCTATCCTGCCAACCAGCCGTAAGAGTGCTGCCACCGTCAAGGATGCCATGAGGGAGCACCCCATACTCTACGAGGACGTGGAGCTGGAAGAGGCTTACCGCAGGATGCTGGGCCACGGCGTCTGGGCGGCTCCGGTCGTTAAGAGCCCTGAAGAGCCCATCCTCAGGGGCGTGGTGACGTTCCGAGATATGCTGAAAGTCCTGATAGATGCTGGCTATGCGCCTGTCGCCGAGAGCGTGGGCGAGGTCATGACCACGGAAAGGCTTGACGACATGATTATAGAGCCTGGCGAGAGGGTTACCAGGGTCTGGGCTAGGATAGTGAAGATGGGACTTCCAGGCGTAGTTGTCGTCCGCGGCGCCGAGGAGAAGGTGCCTATAGGCCTGGTTACCGCTAAGAACTTCGTGGACACCGACCGATGGCTTTTCAGGAGGGAAAGTGAGACGGGGTTAGCGGCGCCAGCAAAGGTGCGGAGGATCATGACACGCGGCGTCCTGGCAGCGACGGTGGACACCCCTGTCGAGTACGTTGCGAAAGCCATGGTGGAGAATGATCTTACAATGCTACCCGTCGTCGATAAGGATGGCAAGGTTGTGGGCGTGGTGACGCAAGCGGACGTGCTTAGAGCCTATATTGAGGGTAGGAAGCCAGGCAGAGCGCCCGTGCCGCTAAGGGGCGTACCTGTGCCTGTTGCCGCCGAGGAGAAGATCCGCTATGCTACTAGGGAGACTGTGCTTGTCCAGAGGCTTGTCGCCAAGCCAGCGGTAGCGGAGACCATAGGTCCGACGGCAGGCGAGGTAGCGGTGGCGGAACTGCCTGCTGTCCGCGTGCTGGATACAGTTGAGCATGCGAGGAAGGAGATGTTGAGGCGTAAGACCAACTACCTGCTAGTGGTGGATGAGGAGGGGAAGGTCATCGGTGTCGTGTCCAAGTGGAGCATGCTGAAGGCTATAGGGCTTAAGGGCCCTCTCTGGCGGAGGCGGCTTAACGACAGGTTATTTATAGAGTACGTTATGGAGACCGATCTCCCCCAGGTGAGGGCCAGCGAGCCCCTGGAGAACGCGGCTTTAGCGCTGGTCTCCAAGGGCGCGGAGGTGGCGGTGGTAGTCGACGACGAGGGTAGGACTGTTGGGTACATAACCAAGGACCAGCTGGTGAAGGCTTACGTTGAGACCCAGCGGGGCAGGGCACTGGTAGAGAACGTGATGACCCCGGGCAGGATGGGTGTAGTGCATCCCCACCACACGCTCTACCACGCAGTGAACAAGATGAGGACCTTCTACCTGGATGCCCTAGCTGTGTATGACGGGAGCCGTGTACGCGGCGTTGTCTCGGCCAACAGGTTGCCCTTCGTGGCGTACGAGGACTCGGCCAGGGGGCCTAGGAGCAGGAGGCTTATCTGGGTCCGGAAACTCGTGCGCGGCGCGGCCAGGTTCGGGCGCTATGTGAAGGTATCGCCGCTCCTCGCCTTGGACGCCATGGTTCCGCTGAGAGTCCACGTGTCGCCCAGGGACGATGTTGTGAAGGCTGTGGAGCTCATGGAGAAGTACAGAGTGGACGGTGTTCCCGTGGTCGGTGAGGATGGCCTTCTTCTAGGCATTGTGTGCAAGAACGATATCGTGAGGGAGCTGGCCAGAACGGCTAAGAGGAGGGCTGAGGTGGCCGAGAGGTTGGCCAGACCTAGGGTCCGTGGAGGCGAGTAATCTTATAATCCCCACCCCTTTATTCACTGAAGAGTAGGGGATGCCGCGGTAGTATAGCCCGGCCAAGTATGCGGGCCTTTCGAGCTGCTCGGCGGAGAAAGCCCGTGACCCGGGTTCAAATCCCGGCCGCGGCACCACTTTTCCTGCATGAACAGTTTTTAGCCGCGAATCGCCCTCGGTCCATCGAGGGTGCGGCATGGACCCCGTGGATGCCAGGGTTCAAGCAGTTATACGGAGGGTGCTGGCCCTCCGCGGAGTCATTATAGACCCCTTCACCTTGATGGAGTTCACCACGATGCTCAAGGCTCTCGGCTGCTCAGGGGACGAGTTGGCTCTAGAGTCGGCTGTTGGTGTTCTGGCCCCGTCATTCGAGAAGTCGGGGTTCAGTGACCCGCTGGGTGAGGCTAGGAGTGCCGTCGAGGAAATAGTTGGCGAGGTTTTCGGCAAAGACTGCGGCGCTACGCGGGCATGAAGACGGGCTCCTTGTCAGTGGCTATCCTCTTCTCCTCCTCGATTCCGCGCCTGATGTGTTTGGGTAGTGTGAACATCCATAGGTGCGTCGTGCCGTCGTAGAATCTTAGCTCGCCCTCCACCAGCTTGACAAGCTTTGCGTCGACATCCTCCGGCGACAACTGGGATGGGTTTATCCGATCTGATGCCACCACGAACCCCCACATCCCATCGAAGGAGCGCACATGGGTCATGTAGGGGACCGCGTGTTTAAACACTGCGGCTAGCGTATTCCTTATGATAGCGTAGGCGTAGAGGCTGAAGGTTGGCGAGGTCGCCTGGGTAACCACGATGCCCCCGGGCTTGAGCGCCTTCTTAACCAGGCTGTAGAACTCCTTGGTGTATAGCAGGTACGCTGGGCCTCCCTCCATGGGATCGACGAGATCCAGGATTATGACGTCATACTCGGCCTCCCTCTCTGAGACAAACTTCCTGCCGTCTTGGATGAACAGCTTCACCCTAGGGTCGTCGAAGGAGCCCTGGTGGAACTCAGGAAGATACTTCCTGGCCACCTCTATGACCTGCTCGTCCAGGTCCACCATGTGGGCCTCCTCCACGGTCTTGTAGCGTAGCACCTCTCTGAGCGTGGCCCCTTCACCGCCTCCCACAACCAAGACCTTCCGGGGTTCGCCATGGGCTATCATGGCCGGGTGAACTAGGGCTTCATGGTAGACGTATTCATCGTAGAGTGTGGACTGTGTCTTGCCGTCGAGTACGAGGCCCTTGCCAAGCTCGTAGAACTCTATAACCTCTATCTCCTGATACTTGGATCTCCCCTGGTAGATCACCTTCTTCACAGCATGCATGTGAGCGTCTCTAGGCGTGCCCCACTCTATGAACCATCTCCACCAAAGACTCTCACCCATAAATGACACCGTGGCAGGGGGGTGCAAAGCAGAATATTAATAAATCGCATGGGTCAGCGGATCTTGAGTCCACACCCTACCCGTGAAGCCCGGTGTTCAAGGAGCCTTCTAACGCCGCGAAGTTGGCCAGGCTATCGGGTCCTGAGCCCGATGTCTGGTCTCGAAGGGTTCTTGGAGAAAGCGGGAAGGTGTGGTGCGGCGGCCGGGATTTGAACCCGGGATCTCCGGCGGACTGCACCGCGCCCGGGGGGACGCCGGTTTGGCAGGCCGGCGTCCTAGTCCAGGCTAGACGACCGCCGCACTGGCTCCGGAGTTTTGGTGACAATGGGCTGATTTAAAAAATTTAGGTCAGAGCCTGTGGAGCTTTGCCTCAGAACCAGAATCTAAGAACTGGATCCCGAAAGAAGCGGTAGAAGTGGTGCGGGGGGTGGGATTTGAACCCACGCAGGCCTACGCCATCGGGTCCTGAGCCCGACCCCTTTGACCTAGCTCGGGCACCCCCGCACTTTGTGCTGATCCTAGTTCGTGCAGGGTGGGGTATTATTGTTTTACCGTAGGGTGGCGCCGGGGGCGGGATTCGAACCCGCGCGCCCCGCAAGGGGCAGTGGGTCTCACGGCAGGGTTAAGCCGGAAACCGCCCTCGAGCCCACCGCCTTGGTCCGCTCGGCCACCCCGGCGCCCATTATTTTGGGATTAAATGGGGCGTTTTATAGGTTTCACAGAAGACCCATCTTCAAGAGTTCACGGGATATGGCCGATGCAGCCATGTCTGCTATGCGGAGCGGTTCGGGGATCCTGGAGTAGACCTGGAGGCTGGACAGGATCCGGGCAGCGGTATCGATGTCTATGCCAGTAACGTATATCCTGAGGAGGCCCTTTCTAGTCTCCACCGCCACGTTGTTCGTCACTGGCTCAGATATCGCTGCCCACCTCTCTTCCCAGTCGGGGAAATGTTTCTTTAGTGCATCGAGTATGGCTGCCGGGTTCAACCTGTGCTTAACAACTACCACAACAGGGGCCCCGCATTCTTCGAGCAGCCTTACGGCGTCGACGTAGTTGAACCCGGCGTAGATCACGTTGTCTAGGAGGACGAACCCTGCGCCCGCGTCTCTACACATTCTGAGCGTCTTCTTGGTGGCGTCGGAGCCGTCGACAACCACAGTGTCGATGAGCAGGTCTAACGGCCCGGTGGAGTACAGTATGCCTGCGAGAACGGTCCTGCCAGCCCCCGCCTTGTAGGAGGGTGGAAAGTACCCGTCATCTATTGCTAGTACTGGAGAGAGCTGGTCCAACTCTGAAATCCTCCTTCAATGCTCTGACCACGGCGTCGGGATCTGCGCTGAGTTTAACGATCTTCGTTTTACCATACCTGCCCCTGCTGACGACCCGGGCGTTGATTATCCCCAGCATGTCGAGTTCGTTCAGTATGTCACTGACCCTTCTCTGGGTAACCTCCTCTAGGCCCGCTGCTCTGCACAGCGTCTTGTAGGTGGAGTAGATCTCGCCAGTGGTGGCGTTCCTGTTGGGAGCCGTGAGAATATATACAGCCGCCAGGACCATCTTGGCGTGGAGGGGCAGGGTCTTGACGACCTCCTCGACCCGGTCTCTTTCAATCTCGATTCTGGCCCTCTGCACATGGTTGATAGTAACCTTCTCTGCCCCCTCCCTCTCGGCTATTTCGCCAGCCACCCTGAGGAGGTCCAGTGCCCTCCGGGCGTCGCCGTGCTCCTTAGCGGCCAAGGCAGCACAGTAGCTTATAACGCCCTCTTCCAGGACACCTGGATAGAAGGCCTCCCTAGCCCTCTCCATAAGAATGTCCTCTAGTTGCAGCGCGTTGTAAGGGGGGAAGACGAGTTCCTCCTCGCCGAGGCTACTCTTGACCCTGGGCTCCAGGTTCTCCACGAATTTGACATCGTTGGTTATCCCTATTAGGGAGACCTGGGTCGCCGTGAGTTCCTCATTGATACGGGTAAGCTTGTAGAGGAGGTTCTCGCCTTTACCCTTCTCGAGGAAGTCTATTTCGTCCAGCACTATTGTGAAGAGGATCCTCCTGGAGTTCAGGGCCCGTACTATCCTCCTGTAGACCTCCGCGGTGGAGAGGCCCGTGAAGGGTATTCTGAGGCCAAGGGATTCGGCTATATCGGCAAGAACCCTGTAAGCTGTGTCGCTCTGCCGGCAGTTAACGTAGGCGTACGTGAAGGGTACGCCGAGCTCGCTGGCCTTCTCAGCGAGGCGTTTGAGGACGTACTTGGTAACCGCTGTCTTCCCGGTGCCTGTCAGACCGTAGATGAACACGTTATTCGGCTTGGTACCCTTTAAAGCCTGGGCCAGGATGCTTCCCAGGGCCCTGATCTGGTCGTCCCTGTGGGGCAGCGTGTCGGGAACGTAATCGGGTCTCAAGATGTCCCGGTTCTTGAAGATGCGGGCGCCTGTAACCCTGCTGAATATGTCTTCGAGCACGTCATGCCTCATAACTAGTACACCTACCCTTCGTCTGGATCAACTCCAGGGGCGTCGAGGTATTAAAACCTGCATCTATACGGGCGGATTAAAGTTATAAGCCAGGTGTAAAGAGTCTAATGACGGCTGGGCCGGTAGCTCAGCCTGGAAGAGCACCCGGTTGGCATCCGGGAGGTCCCGGGTTCAAATCCCGGCCGGTCCACCACTCCCATCCTTCTAGTATCGTTGTGAAGCTTCCTGTACGCTGGTCGCCTAGTGGCATCATGATGTTTTATGAAACCTTTATTATTAGTCTACGATTATTTTATTAAGATGGTGATGCCTATGTCTAATAATTCAAAAATAGGGGCCGTCCTCGTCGTTATAGGTGGTCTTTTAGCCCTGCTTTCAGGCATCTACTCCATAGTGGCTGACCAGCCCTTAGTAGCCAGACTGACGGGAGGCACCATACTCGGTGGTTTGCACGGTTCGAGCCTAGACGCTATGGGAGTTGTGGGTCTGATCGGCGGCCTGGTAGCACTAGCCTCAGCTCTGAGATCCAGCTGGCTGGGCTCTTTGCTCGGAGGATTGCTGGGCCTGGCAGCGCCCTGCGGCCTCGCGCTACTGGCCATTATAGGTGCTATATTGATGAAAAAATAGGCGAGACCTAGGCCTCGTTTTTACTGTTTTCCCACTTGTCCAGCTCCTCTACCACGTTTCTTAGAAGCTTCTTGGCACCTTCAAGGGCCTTCAACCCCTTCTCTGTGGGCTCGTACACCTTGGTGCTGCCAACCTCTTCAACGGCTAGGAGGCCTTCACGCACCATACGGTATAGGACGGTGTATACAGTCACGGATGGCACGTTTATGCCGAACTTTTCACGTAGAGCCACCCTGACCCCGTAGGCGTGGCTTGGCGAATCCTTTAATGCGGCTATTATATACATCCAGAGGTTCTCCACGGTGAGCTTCCTGAGCAGCCGTTTTTCGGCCTTGGATGTCAACCTCCTACACCAAGCCAGCCTCACGTTATAGCGGTATTACTCGCGTATAAAAAACATATCCTAGGTTTAAATGTCTGTTTCATAGCAAAATATATTTGTGGGCACAAATATTTTATATTAAAAATATATTTGGAGGCAAATACACCGATTCTGGGGGTGAGGAGCATGGGCAAGATAAGAGTCGGAATTATCGGGGTCGGAAACTGCGCCTCTGCCCTCGTCCAGGGAGTCTACTACTATAGAAACGCGGATGACGACCAGTTCATACCCGGCCTCATGCACCCTAAGCTAGGCGGCTATAGGGTGGATGACATAGAGTGGGTAGTCGCGTTCGACGTTTCCGAGAACAAGGTAGGCAAGGACCTGGCAGAAGCAATCTTCGCCCCACCCAACATAACGCCTAAGTTCGCGGACGTGCCCAAGCTGGGCGTGACCGTCCACAGAGGCCCCATACTCGACGGCGTAGCCCCCCATATGAAGGATGTCTTCAGACCAGTCGGCAGCAGGCATGAGCCCAGCGTTGATGACGTCGCCGACATAATCAAGGAGGCCAGGGCCGACATAATGATAAACTTCCTGCCAGTAGGCAGCGAGGAGGCCACCAGGTTCTATGCCGAGGCCACTAGGAGGGCCGGCGCCGCCTTCATCAACGGTATACCGGTCTTCATAGCCAGCGACCCAACGGGCCACTGGCCCAAGGCCTACGAGGAGGCAGGCCTACCGCTAGTCGGTGACGACATTAAGGGCCAGATAGGAGCCACGATCCTCCACAGGACGCTGGTAGCGCTACTACACCAGAGGGGCGTACTGGTGGAGGAAACCTACCAGCTCAACGTGGGCGGCAACACCGACTTCCTCAACATGACGGTCGAGGAGAGGCTCTCCAGCAAGAGGATAAGCAAGACTAGGGCGGTGACCAGCGTGCTACCCTACGGCGAGAAGCTGGAGAAGGAGGGCAAAGTGAGGATAGGACCAAGCGATTACGTGCCCTTCCTAGGCAACACCAAAATCGCGTACATCTATATCAAGGGTAGGAGCTTCGCCGACTTCCCCGTGACGATAGAAGCCAAGCTAACCGTCGACGATAAGAGCATGTTCGCCGGAAGCATGATCGACGCCATCAGGGGCACCAAAATAGCCCTCGACAGGGGCGTCAAAGGGCCCGTGCCCAGCATCTCGGCGTTCTTCTTCAAGCACCCACCAATCCAGGCGCCCAACTACGTTGAGGCCAAGAAATGGTTCGAGGAATTCATAGAGGGCAAGAGGCCCAGGTAACTAATTTTTACTCCCTGTTTCTAGATAGTTTCCGCCTACCCTACACCCATAATTCTGGGTAGCAGGAAGAGGAGCAGAGCCAGTACAGTCAACACCACGGTTAGGGCTAGGACTATTTTAGCTGCAGAGTGGCTCGTGGCGAAAACAACCGGGATGGGGCCGACCAACACCACTGCGCCTCCTTCAGCCCTTGCGCCCCCCTTGAACGCTGAGAACAGGACGCCGATAAAGACCAGAACTATGCCTATAAACACGAGTGCAAACCCCGCCGCCACCAGGCCCTCACCCAGCTCCATGCAAGGTCCCAGGGTAACATTGTAGTTTCGGGGAGGCATTAAGTTGCCGCCCTAAGCCTCTTGGAGTACCCGGACCCCTGAACCCACGTTAAGCCAGTAAACCCCGTTGCTCCACCTTCTGGCCAGGCCGAGCTTCTCCATGGCAGCCAGGATCTTGCCAGCAGTTCTCATCGACACGCCTAAGTTTCTGGCCACATCCTTGACCCTGAGATACCTTTTCTCCGACGCGAACCGCTCAGCTAGGCGGGTCAGCTCTATCGTTACCACCATCCTGGTCCCGGCCACATTGATCCCCGCCTCCCACGCTCTGCTTATATACCTCAGAGACCTCGCCGAAACTATTTGAGGCTCTCCAACTCGTGTTCGAAGCCGTCGCTAGGTTGTTCGGTCTTCATGGTGCCATCCTCTCGGAAGCCCCTGAGCCTGTAGTACGTCTTTAACGCACCCATAACATCGTTCTGCCCGGCAGGCTTAGCCCCGTCAGGTGTGCTCCCAAACCATCTAGCAGGGAGCCGGTCAGCGTTTGCACCGAGCCCATGGAGACCCCTATTGTAGAAGTGAGCTATGTTGGTTATCCTCCTGGCCGCTTCTCTAATCCAGCCCTCGTCCACATCCCACCCTGTGACGGCTTTAAGAGCCTGGGCCATCTCGTTAAACCCGTAGAAGTCCCTGCCGAACTTGCAGAGCACCAGGGAGTCGAAGAGAGAGCACCAGTCCTCCCACTCTGCGAACAGCTTCACCTTTGATTCGTCCAGACTCCTCGAGGGTCCAGCCAGCCCTCTTATGTCTATCATGTAGGCCATAGCCCTGAGGTGGCAGGCGCCCCGCGGACTCGTGGCATAGGCTAGATACATGGACCAGAGTCCCCGGGGATCGTAGCCCGAGGGCTCGACGCCTTTCACGTGAACTGCCCCCCTTACACCCAGCTTGGCCGCTGCCGCCGCTACGCCCAGGCCCAGAAGCTTGCCATGCTCCCCCCTCGCGTGGGCCACGTCCTCCATGAGTCTGAGCATGGCCTCGTGGTCCCCGTAATCGAGTCTGTAGGGTAGCTCTAGCTTTCCAGCTTTCTGGGCCTCCACGGCGAATGCGTAGACGTTGCCGAAACTAATGGTGTCAAGGCCCAGCCTGTCGGCGTAGTCGTTTAGCAGCGCAACATGAGCTATGCTCTTAATGCCGGAGAGGCTGCCGAAGGAATACATTGTCTCATACTCGGGACCCTCGGTTTCCACGACCTTACCCCTGACCCTGGCCTCCACGTGGCGGCCACACCCTATGGGGCACATCATGCAGGCCACAGGGCGCTTGAGTATGCTGCGAAGCGCCTGGCTGTCCGTCTCCTCAAAGTACTCATACGTAACCCTGCTCCAGTAGAGGGTCGGCAGGAACTTCATGGACTGGGCCACATTGTACATGGCTGAAGTCCCATACTCCCTGAGCATCTTTGCCCGTTCGCTACGAGAAATCCTCCTAAGCATCTCGGCAGCGTATTCGTCCACTTTACCCTCATCGTCTATGGGCGGAGGCGAGCCTTTCACTACCACTATCCCCTTAAGCCTCTTAGATCCCATGACCGCGCCTCCACCCGTCCTGCCAGCCTGCCCTCCCCTGCCGATACCTAGCTCTAAACTACCATGCGTTATGGCTGCGTACCTTACCAGATTCTCGCCCGCAGGACCTATGACTGCGGCACGCGCCTCGCCCTTACCTCCTGCCTCCTCCACCAGGGCCTTCTCAGCCTCGTAGGCATTCAGCCCCCAAAGGTGCTCAGCACTCCTCACCTCGGCGCCGCCATCCCTGACAACTATGTAGACGGGCCGCGGGGCCCGCCCCCTAACAAGGAGCGCATCAACGCCCGCATGACGCATGAAGTAGGGAAAGCTGCCCCCCATGCTGGCCTCCCCCCAGGCTCCCGTGGCCGGGCTCTTAAACACCACGTGTAGACGGGAACTCATGGGTATCCTGGTACCGGTCAAAGGCCCGGCGGCAAAGATGATTACATTGTCAGGCGAGAAGGGGTCAACGTCGCTACTCACCAGGCCCGCCAGCAGGCGCCCGCCGATACCTCGCCCACCAATGTATAGTTTGTAGAACTCCTCAGGAGGACTCCACTGGAAGCTTTTGCCCCTAGAAAGGTCGACTACAAGTATCCGGGAATGATAACCTGAAACCATTCCCCCACCCAATATCTAGTTATAGGGAAGGCAGATTAAAAGAGGGCCTGGTACCCTGAAGCCTTGGATGGCGGGCCCGCCGGGATTTGAACCCGGGACCACCGGCTCCGGAGGCCGGCGCTCTATCCTGGCTGAGCTACGGGCCCATTATCTTGGCTGGCTGGTTCGGATAAATTAATCTAGTGCCGGGTTTCCAGTTACCGGTACTTTTCCCAGGCTTTTAGGGCTTGTGCGGCCATTTCCACCATTTTGCTGTACGGGTTTTCCGATTTGACTATTGCCGAGGCCACGAGTACCCCGCTGGTGCCGAGCCTTATGGCTGCGGCTACGTCCTCTCCGCTGGAGATACCGGCACCCGTCAGTACTGTAACGTGTGGGTTGTGCTTCTCCACAAGCTTGACTGTATCGGTAACGATCTCCGGCTTCGCCTTCGAGACAGGTATGCCTGTGCCTATGAGTTCGGGGGGCTCCACTGCTATCATGTCGGGGGCCATGACGGCTACCGCTGCAGCTACCACAGGTGTGTCGGCACATACTAGAGTCTGTAGTCCCAGGCTTCTGGCCTTCTCCACAAGCCATGCTATGTCGGAGGCTCTGAGTCTGTGCTCGCTGTGGTTAATAATCGTGCCGGAGGCGCCCGCTTCCTTGACCGCCTCGAGGGGTATATAGCCTGTCCTCGCTCCCGGCTCAACGGGATCCACGTGCTGGGCGAAGACGGGGATCTCGACGTTTTCGGCGATTCGTGTGATTTCTGTGAAGGGCGGCGCCACTATCACTGTTATACCCGTCTCCTTTGCAACCTTCTCAGCCGCTCTGGCCAGCCTGAGGGCGCGTTCCCCGAAGGAGTAGGGGTGATAGGCCTTGAAGTTAACAGCCAATATGGGTTGGGGGGGTCTAGCCAACGGCCACCACCGCATGTCTACCTGGTTCTAGGGCTGGGGAAAAAGAGTATATGTTAAAGGGCTATTTCCCCGTGTGCGTCTCCACCTTCTTGAAACGGTTCTCCAGCTTCTCTAGGACCTGCGGCAGAGTCGTATACTCCATCTCCTCGGGACCTAGGCGGTGAGGCATGAAGGGGCCATGTCTCCGAATATACTCGGCCACTATCTGCGCGGTTCTCCTGGTCTCATCGAAGGCCGGATCGTCGAAGAGGTCTGCTGGTCCAATGAGCTTGCCGTTCTTTATCTGCCAGCCGAGCGCCACTATTCTAGGCGGCCCGTCGAACCTAGTGCATTTGGCGTCCCTCTGGGCCACCGGCATGAGTGGGCCTACATGGGAGCCTCTCATCCATCCGGCCACCAGGTGAGGGAAACTGAAGGCTTCAAGCACCTCGCCCACAGCTGGCAGGCCGTGCTGAGCTCTAACTATGGCCACGGGGTCGTCCTTGCCCACGTATTTGCCGGCTATCAGGTTCAGCCTCTCACTGCTGACCACCGCGGCTATCATGCCATCGGTCTTCCTATAGATCCTCTTAACCACGTAGCGCCCAGTGGTGCCTATGAGCGCCAATATGTCGTACATCTCCTCCGGTGAGGAGAGTTCGACAACTCTGCCCTCGTAGACGTCCATTATTTGGAACCGGAACCCCTCGTGCATCCTGGGGTCTATGACTAGCCCAGCCGTGTTAAAGGGGTCTGCGAACACCCTGAAGAGGGGTAGGTTGAAGGCGCCGGGCTCCGTCTTGTCGGCGTGGAATGTTATTATGGGCTCAGCCTTACGCTCCTCTATCTCCATCTCAGCCACGCCTGGGCCCATGCCCTTCACGTTGCCGCTGAAGGCATCGCTCAGCAGGTCTTGACCGGCCGCGTAGAGTCCGAGATCCCTCGCCACCTGGGCAGCCTTTTTGAAGGCGTCCCAGGCCAGCCCATGAATGTCGGGGCTATCCTCGCCCTTGGTGTGGGTCATTATGAGTTGAAGGTCATCCCCAACGCCCGTAACGTAGAAGTCTATTATGAGGCCCTTCCGCTTGGCCTCTGCGAGCACCCTGCTCGCTGTGGCCAGCAGGTCCGGGTGCACTATGTGGTGCCCAGCTAGGGAGCCTATGTCGGCTTTTATCACACTTATGGTAACCTTTTTGCCTTCCAAGAGTAGCACCCCGGGGGAGCGCGGTTTTCGGTTCAGGGTAGATGTTTTCTTGTTGCTTAGTGCTGTTCGTGTGGTTTAAACGTTGCTATGACTCCAGGCTAGTCCCCGCCTACGTAGTAGTATTCACCTTTGGCCTTCTGAAGCCTGTCAAGGTAGCTGCCCTCCTTGTTTACCCGGGGCCTCCCTGTCTGCTGGTCCCGCCTAAACGTTATGCCGAGGTCTTTGAGGAACAGGTTCATGCCTTCCCTGAGGCTCAGCGGCCTGGTGGCGTGACCTTTCACGCCGGGGGTTCCGCGGAAAACCATGAGCCTGTCGCTTATGAAGTCCTGGATCGAGACGTCGTGTTCGACGACGAAGGCTGCTGCCCTCCGGCCCTCTATTATCCTCCGTATAACAGTAGCCACTGCCAGCCTCTCCTCGACGTCGAGATACGCCGAAGGCTCGTCGAGCAGGTATATGTCGGCCTCCCTGGACAGCGTTTGTGCTATCGCCAGCTTTTGTAGCTCGCCGCCGCTGAGGCTCGAGGCCTTCCGGTCCAGGTACCGGTGTAATCTCAGCTTCCTAACTAGCTCCACGTTGAGCCAGCTCCCTGGGGCCAGAGCTTGCGGCGAGGCTTCTCGCAGCACCTCCTCCACGGTCTTGTCGCCGAACTGCTCGGGTGAAAGGTACTGGGGCTTGTAACTTATCTTGAGCTCGGGCCGTTGGAACTCGGCCTCCTCGGCCTTCAGCTCGCCTGCCAGAACTCTTATGAACGTGGTTTTCCCTATGCCGTTGGGCCCCACGATTCCTATAACCTCGCCCCGCATCACCTCGCCAGCCTCTACGTCGAGGCTGAACCCGCCGAGTCTCACCCGTATGGCGCCCCATTCTAGGTAGGTCTCGTTCGGCAGGCCTGTCTGGACCGGCTCTCTCGCATGGAACTTTATCGGGGTGGGGCGGATCCGCATGTTCTCGGCTGGCAGGTATCCCTCGAGGAAGTGGTTTATCCCAGCCCTAACGCCGTAGGGCTTAGATACTATGCCGTAGACTCCGGGGTCGCCGTAGACCACGGTGACGTTGTCGGAAAGATAGTCAAGCATTGCCAAGTCGTGCTCGACGACCACGGTATAGGCATCCCGGGGAGCAACACTCCTTATCACGCGCGCTACCCGCATCCTCATCTTTACGTCTAGATAGCTGCTTGGCTCGTCGAAGAAGTAGGCATCAGCGTTTTTGGAGAGAGCAGCGGCGATGAGGAGCCTCTGAAGCTCCCCTCCACTCACTGTACGTATGTCTCTTTCCCAGACCTCGCCCAGTTCTAGAAGCTCCTTCAGCTCCTTCGCGACGCCTCTCTCATCGGCCTTGGACAGGAGTTCGCCAACTGTACCTTTAAGGTACCTTGGAACCAGCTCCACATACTGTATCTTATGGGCCACCCTTAAGCCACCCTCAGCGACCCTCGACAGGTAGTCGTGTATCTCGGTTCCCCGGAAATGGTTCAGGACCTCGTCCCACGGGACCTCCCGGTCAACCACGCCGAGGTTCGGCCTGAGCTCACCCGCCAGTATGCGGAGAATTGTTGTCTTGCCAGTGCCATTCTTGCCTATTATCCCGAGGATCTGGCCCCGCCTCGGTATGGGGAGGCCGTATAGTTTAAACGCGTTGGGCCCATATCGGTGAACCACTCTTTCCTCAAGTTCCTCCGGCAGGTTCACGACGCTTATAGCCTGGAAGGGGCATTTTCTCACGCATATTCCACAGCCTATGCAAGTCTCCTCGTAGATAACGGGTTTACCCTTCATCTCCTCTGAGAGTTCTATCGCCGTGGTACCTGCCCGGTTAACCGGGCAGAACCTTATACACTCTAACGAGCACTTCGATGGGCGGCAAAGGTCATAGTCTATGACTGCAAGCCTCAACGCCATGCACCCCCGGCGCTCAGCATGACCCTTAAGTGCTAGGTTCAGCGCCAGCGCAAGCCTCGGCACTAAGGGCTATATAGTTTTGTATGCACGCTAGCTACGACAACGCTCGGCGCAACATAATTTGACGTCCCCTACAGTATATAGGTCACAAGGATACGGGGCCGATGAGGAATGGTGACGGCACGGACCCTGCAAGGGGGTGTGACGAGGCTGATCTACACCGAGGTTCCTAGGGTAAGGGGGGAAGGTACGCACACGCCATCCGACTTTTAGGGGAGAAAGGGTGAGAAGGTTAAAACTCACCACTCCTCTTCTTCCTCCTCTTCTTCCCACCATTCTTCCTCCTCTTCTTCCTCCCACCACTCCTCCTCTTCGAAGATCATACAGACAACGCACCCCTACAGAATTACCCCTGGCGTGGACATTTAAGCTTTATTCATATATATAAAACTCTAATACTGATATTACCGAAGCTTATTTCTCGAAAAGGCTGACCACGCGATCCGAGATAAAGGTAAGTTCCTCGCAATCACCCGAGCCGCAGCCGGTATCCTCGGGAACGCGAGGCTCGGCGAACCTGCACTTGCCGCCCAGAACCACGCCACGGGCTTCGAGTAGAGCCCTGTAATCCTCTATGGCCTTGCTACTCCTCGATACCAGTATGAGGCATATTTCACCCTCCAACGCCTTTTTGAGGGCGACGCTCACCTGTCTCTCGCCGGTTAGGCGGACCACCATTTCGACTACAGGGTCGCGGAACCTGCTCTTCCTCTTCGACATAGAGTAGAGGGTTGCAGAAGCAGCGGCAGCTATGTGGCGCAGCCCGGCCAGTAGATTGGAGGAGATCAGGACGGGGATAACGTCTTCGTGCGGAGGGAGGTCCTCCGGCCTTGGTGGGCCCCTATCCCCCTGAATGGCTGACACGAAAACGTAGTACTCGCCGACCAGGCTATCCTTGATCTTTGCCATCATCCAGGCCTAGCCCCCTGACTCTGGCTATTCTTTCCACGAGTTTCTCGGGATACTTCAACTCGTCCTTAGCGATCTTTGTTATGGCTTCCCCGGTTTTCCTGGCATAGCTTGCTAGTTCCTCTAGGAGCTCGCCTTTTTCCCAGGGGAAGGCTATCCACGCCTCAGTGCTGTCAACATAGTAGTCAGGTATGAACATGGTCCAGGGTTTAACGAAGAGCGTTGCCGTCTTCAGACTGGAGGGGCCGAAGAACGTGAGCACCGTTATGGCGACAGAGAGACTCTTGCCTGTATCCGAGACGTCATCCATTACAAGCACATTTTTGCCCCTCAAGTCGGCTATGGGCGGCTTTGTAACTACGGGTCTCTCCCGCGTCTCGCCCACGCCACGGTAAAATTTGATCTCTATGGCGGCGATCTCCTCAACTCCCAGAAAGTCTGCCAGGATCCTTGCAGGTATCCATCCTCCCCGCATTATGCCTAATACTATGTCAGGCTTGAACCCTGAAGCCCGGATCTTCTCGGCGAGAATCAGTGTCAGCTCCTCTATCTCGTCCCATGATAAGGGCAGAAACCGTGGTTTCGACTCCATGGTTAGCCACCATGATTTACAGGTATTATTGTGATTGTAGTTTCCCTGTCAACCCTTATGCTTTTTCCCAGTAACCTGTAGTCGACTCCGTCTACCAGCACCAGAACCCCGGGTTTCGGTATGCCGTCCACACCGATAACGCTGGCTAGCTGGGGCACCCTTTCACGTGCAACCCTGAGCGCCTCGGTTAGGCTACCTTCAAAATCCACCTCTACTGTGTCCTGTCCGACCTCGTTTCTAAGCGAGGCTACTAGTCTTAGCTTCAACGCTAGTCTCACCTAACCTAAACTGTACACTACCGTCTGTGTGCTTGTCGAGAACTGGGTCGAAAAAGCTTTTCCTGAGGTCAGGCGGTTGCAGCCTGCTCGGACCTCTCACGGATACGGACAAGCCTAGTGATGTAGCCAGCTATCTGGTTCCTCAGCTTCTTGGACTGCACATCGAGGAGCTCCTTCACCATCTGCTTGTTGTGCTCGAAGTCTCTGGTGAACTTGTCAGGGTAGAGTGCCAGTAGTTTCCTGGCCGTCCGCTTCACCAGCGATGTCCGCACCTTTCCCAACAGTCTGCACCCCTAGAGGGTTCGGGAGGGGCCCCTATATAACGATTTAGGGTGCAGATGGTGAGGAGATGAGAAAAGTATATATAGAAGTGTTTTTCATATGCCTCTCGGCTTGTCGAGCTGAACGAGAGGTGATTGGCTATGACCATAGAACCAACAGGCATACCCGTACTAATACTGAAGGAAGGCACTCAGAGGACTGCTGGCAGGGACGCGTTGAGGACCAACATCATGGCCGTAAGAGCCATAGCCGAGACCCTCAGGACCACATATGGCCCTAAGGGCATGGACAAGATGCTGGTCGACAGCCTCGGCGACGTCACCATAACCAACGACGGAGCCACCATACTGGACAAGATGGACGTCCAGCACCCCGCTGCCAAGATGCTGGTCCAGATAGCTAAGGGTCAGGACGAGGAGGTGGGCGACGGCACCAAGACCGCCGTGATCTTCGCCGGCGAACTCCTCAAGCACGCAGAGGAACTCCTAGAGAGGAACATCCACCCCACGCTTATCGTCAGCGGCTACAAGAAGGCCATGGAGGAGTCCATCAAGAAAATCTACGAACTCGCCGAGGACCTTAACATAGATGACGAGGAGTCCCTCAAGAAGATCGCCCAGACCTCACTGACCAGCAAGGCAGTCCACGGAGCCAGGGAGTACCTGGCCGAGATGGCTGTCAAGGCTGTCAAACAGGTGGCCGAGAAGAGGGGCGACAAGTGGTACATCGACCTAGACACCATTCAGATAATCAAGAAGCACGGCGGCAGCCTCCTAGACTCCAAGCTAATCTACGGCATAGTTATCGACAAGGAGGTCGTGCACCCCGGCATGCCTAGGAGGGTGGAGAACGCCAAGATCGCGCTCATCGACGCACCCCTAGAGGTCGAAAAGCCCGAGATCGACGCCGAGATCAGGATATCCGACCCAACCCAGATGAAGAAGTTCCTAGAGGAAGAGGAGGAGATCCTGAAGAGGATGGTGGAGAAGATCAAGGAGGCAGGAGCTAACGTTGTATTCTGCCAGAAGGGCATCGACGACGTGGCGCAGCACTTCCTCGCCAAGAACGGCATCCTCGCAGTGAGGAGGGTGAAGAGGAGCGACATGGAGAAGCTGGCCAGGGCCACGGGTGCAAGGATCGTGACCAACATCGAGGACCTCACCCCCGACGACCTCGGCTACGCCGAGCTAGTCGAGGAGAGGAAGGTTGGCGACGAGAAGATGGTGTTCATAGAGGGCTGCAAGAACCCCCGATCCGTTACAATCCTGCTAAGAGCCGGCCTCGAGAGGCTCGTCGATGAGGCTGAGCGCGCCGTGCACGACGCCCTCAGCGCCGTGGCCGACGCCATCCGGGAGGGCAAGGTCGTGGCTGGCGGAGGCGCGGTAGAGATCGAGCTGGCCAGGTACCTAAGGGAGGTTGCGCCCAAGCTAGGCGGCAAGGAGCAACTGGCGGTGGAGGCTTTCGCCAAGGCACTCGAGAACCTGCCCATGGCCCTTGCCGAGAACGCTGGGCTAGACCCTGTCGAGATCATAATGAAGCTGAGGGCCGCCCACGCCAAGGCTGAGGGCAGGTGGTACGGCGTCAACGTATTCACTGGCGACATCGAGGACATGATGAAGCTTGGCGTACTCGAGCCTGCCAGCGTTAAGGCTAACGCGGTCAAGGCCGGAACGGAGGCCGCTACACTCATACTAAGGATCGACGATCTCATCGCCGCCACCAAGATGGGCAAGGAAGAGGAGGAGAAGGGCAAGGGCGGCGAGGAAAAGGAGGAAGAGTAGCCTCCCTAACCAAGCTTTTTTGGACACCAATCCATAACTCCTTCTCGGCTGGGAATCCTTGGGACGTGCAATTGTTGTCAGCGGAACGCCCGGTACGGGGAAGACCAGCGTATCCAAGCTGCTGGCAAAGCGTCTCGACGGAATCCACCTGGAGCTTTCAAGGATAGTGGAGGATGAAGGGCTATGGCTGGGGCGTGACGAGGAGCGGGGCGGTACGCTCGTAGTAGATGCCGAGAAGCTGGCCGACTACCTTAGAGCCAGGATCTCAGGCTCCGAGGACATATTCATAGTAGACACGCACTACGGTGAACTCGTGCCCCCCGAGCTGGTTGACCACGTCTTTGTGTTAAGGCTGGAACCCTGCACCCTCTGGAAACGGCTCGAGGCTAGGGGGTGGCCCTCCAGCAAGGTGAGGGAAAACGTGGAGGCAGAAATACTGGGTGTGTGTAGTATAGAGGCACGCAGCGTGTTTGGAGAGAAGGTATGTGACATAGATACCACTGGGAAAGACGCCAAGAGTGTTGTGGAGGAGATACTGTCAATACTGGAAGGCTTAGAGGAGTGTGGCGTGTTGGACTGGCTCGAGATAATAGGCCCTGAGGCCCTCGACGTGCTGGCCCAGGGGTCTTCCTGCACACCGGCTAAGCATCGATCTTGACCACGACTGGTTCCGGCAGGCTGGGCGTCTGGAGCACGGCCTCCCCTGGGTTAAGGTAGGAGAGGAGTTCCTCGTACTCACGCCTCAGCCCCAGTGATGCCACTACAACCCGTTTATCTATGCCCGACTTTATGGCATGGACTATCTTGGTGTTGGTGTTCTTAAGAACCTCCTCTGACAGCGAGCTGGGTGACTGGGATACCAGAGCTAGACCCATCCTATACTTCCGTACCTCGGCGACCAGCTTGTCTGTGAACCCGGCGCTCTGCTTGCTGTGTGTCCTGCTGAAAATATTGTGGGCCTCATCCATTATGACCAGTAGCCCGTGGCCAGCCGAGAGCCCTTTTCTGGCCTCATCGAACAGCGTTTTCAGGAGAGCTGTGACGTAGAGGCGGCGGAGGCTAACGTTCTCTATCCAGCCAACCTCTACCACTGTGAGCTTCTTATCTAGGAACCTCTCTGAGACGCTGTAGTCGACGGGTCTGAAGAGCTGCCTGGCCTGGCCCCTCACGAAGCTATGAATTCTCCTTAGGAGCGCCTGTTTTATCTCTCTGTCCCAGTACCCCTCACTGTGAGAGGCGTCCAGCAACGCCACAAGGGCCTGTAGCGACTTTACCTTGGGGTGCTCCTCTAATAACCGGTAAAGCGCGTATGCCTGGGGCGGTGTGAGACCCAGAACCTGTTCAAACATGTCAACTATGGCGTCAAGGGAGCCTATACCCCTGCTGTCAAGCAAGTCTAGGGGAAGCTGCTCGCCGGGGCCGCCGGGAGCATAGATCGCATCAGGCTCCAGGAGCCTCCTATACTCGTTGTGCCAGTCTATAATTACGACGCTCACCATATCCTTAGAGCGGCGGGCCAGGGTTGCGGCTGTAGTTGTTTTCCCCGAGCCAGTAGCGCCTACTATGGCAATGTGTTTGAACAGGTCCTCCAGCATTAGGCCCACTCGAGGCAGACCCTCCACGCTCAGGGCACGACCTATGGGTATCTGCGGCTCAGGCAGGCGGTCAAGCCTGGTTGAAGGGTAAACCCTATCGAAGCTTCTGGGAGGAGCAACAAGCGAATTCGAGCCGCCCGCCCCAGGGTCCCAGCTCTCTCCTAGAGGCACCCTAACCCAGACATGGCTGGACAGGGCACTGCCCCGTTTCAGCTTCAAGGCCTTCAGACTCGCTGCCAGCGCCTCTACAACCTTCTCCTCTTCCCGGAGCTTGTCCGGAGGGCCTTGTATGAGGAGGGACCAATGCTTCCGCCCTCCCCGAAACACCCCCATGAAAACATACGTGATGCCATGCTTCCCACGCTCCGCTGCAAACCTTTCCAGCCTTGCGATATCCTCGGCAACATCGCGCTCCTCGGCGTTGAGCGGTGCATCGACCAAGTAGGCGGCTATGTCTGTTTTGCCGGATTCCCGAAACTTCAAGGAGATGCCCATGCCCAGGGCTAGGATCCCTAGGAGGGGTGTGGCGAGTTTAAGCAGCGTAGCCCCCTCCACGGCCGCGGCAACCATTAGTCCGCTGGCCAAGAGCAGTAGTGCCGGAACCGCCTTCCAGGGATCCACAGGCTCCCCCACTATATTTTGGAGGCGTTAAAAACGGCGCCATTAAACCTTCTTTATACAAAGATACACTTCATCCATGACGTCGAAGACGGCCTCCTTCCGCGGTACCTCGAGAACATTGAGGAAGCCGCCCAGCGAGATAAGGAGCTTTATTGTACCCTTAGACGCGTCTCTTTTGGAGAACATGTGTCCCCTGCCGCAGTAGTCCTCCCCCTCACGGTACTTGGGCAGATCCCTGGATACCACTACCTCCACCTCCTCGCCCTCCTTGAATACTAGGAACTCCTTATGGATGTCCGCCTTGAGGCGGTGCTTCTCCCCCTCGATGGAAACAATGTAAACCTGAGGAACCCTGGACTCCTCTATCCCGGTCACTCGCCCCTTAAAGGACACGGCATTGCCAGCCAACCGGCTACACCTCTCCCCGTCTAACCACTAGGCTCAGATAATATAGTTTTTCCGACGACCCTACCCTCGGAGCGCGCCGTATAGCAGTAGGGCCAGCTCTGCTGCAGGTCCCAGGGGTGCAGAGACCCCCTCAGGATATATGGGTGTACCCAGCCCCGTCTCCTGCTTCGACAGGCCAGGGTCCGTCAGCCCCAAGACAATCATGGCATCATCCGCGTCCAGGCTGCCTGGACTTATCTTCTCACCATAGTCCCAGGAAACCGTGTAGACGCGGCCCGGTTTAAGGAGTTCAACAGCATCCTCTATACTGGGGAGCGCCATGAAGCCCTTCCCCCGTTTGAACGCCATCTTCTGCACCTCCGGAATCCCCGTCTGGGCCGCCGCCCCGTAGGGCTTCGTGGCTACGAGGAGTTTTACAGCATCAAAGGCATATGCCACCCTAGCCACGTCTACCAGGCGTTGGACGCTTCCAGCATTGTGAGCTACAACTATTACTCCTCCCAAGGCCTGCACCCGGTGCTTAAGGGGGGTTAGGCCCCTTTCTAGCTTTGCGCCTCACACTCACCGGATTTCAACTTGTCCAGCAGGTCGGCGGCCAAAGCGTAGGCTAGGGGGACAGGGACCGCCTCACCCACCTGGTTGTATTGTTCATCTCTGCCGCCCAGAAAGACGTGGTAGTCTGGGAACCCCATGAGCCTCGCCTGCTCCCTGACGGTGAGGAGCCTATCCTCGTAGGGATGTATGAATCTGGATGAACCCAGCACCGTGGGTGCCACCCGGCGGGGATGGAGCCTGATCAGGTTCGGGAGGCTGCGCCTCGCCCCGCGGTAGTATATCATTGCCGAGCCCCACCTAAGCCTAGCTACTTTCCTTGCCTTCTTCTCCGGCAGCATTTTAACCTCATGGTTAGGGACACTGCCGGCTGGCGCCTCAGCGAGATCTCCTATAGCCTCCCAGACCGTAACTCTTCTACGGACGGGGCGTGGGGCGAGCCGACAGTTGGATACGAATACCCTGACCCTATGGGAAGGCGTGCCATAATCCTCCGCCCGGAGAACATTGAAAAATACCCTACGGTACCCTGCCTTCCTGAATTCTTTCTCTACGGCCCTCCTAAGCCGGGGCTCGGCAATGCCGGGCACGTTCTCCATTACGAAGGCCCTCGGCCGGAGGTCTGCTACTATTCTTGCGAAGTGGAGTACGAGCTGGCCTACAGGATCCTTGTATAGGCGGTCAAGGGGGTCAGGCATCCTCCTAGGATTGGCGCCGGTGAAAGGCTCGCAGGGTGGGCTTCCTATAACCACGTCCGGCTCGCCTACCAGCTCAGCGATGTCGGCACCCGAGAGTTGTTTAATGTCCTCTGCGAGAACCACTGCCTCAGGGAAATTGGCCTTATAGCTCCTAGCGGCGGGCACGAAGCTGTCGACCGCGAGGAGAACCCGGAACCCAGCTTGTTTGAATCCTCTAGCGAAACCACCTGCACCGGAGAACAG
>WAQK01000042.1 GCA_015520265.1 Pyrodictiaceae archaeon
CTCTAAGCCTGTCGGCTGTCTCCCTCCTCAAAAGACGTTCCCCCTCCTCAGCCTAGACCTAGCTTGGGCAGGGTGACGCCGCGCTGGCCCTGGTACCTCCCCCTATAGGGCCTCTCTACAGGGCTCAGCGTGCGGGCGAATATTACGTGAGCGAACCTCTGACCCCGGTAGATCTTGATAGGGAAGGAGGAGCCGTGGATTTCGAGGGTTACGTTGCCCTCGAACCCGGCGTCTATTATTGTGGGCGGCATGGTGAGCCCCGTCCGGGCGAAGCTGCTCCTAAGCTCTACGAACGCCATTATGTCCTCGGGGAGCTTGAGGTACTCCAGGGTGGTGAGTAGGACTCTCTCGCCGGGGTATATGATGAAGGACTCGCCCTCCTCCACCACGTAGAATTCCGACAGGTCTTCGGGCGGATTGGCTGTGTCGAGCACCTTGCCGGTTCTGCGCAGCCTCGCTATCTGCCCCCCTATCCTGAGGTCTATTCCGTTCTCCCTCACTATCTCGGGGTCGAAGGGCTCTACCACGATCCTCCCCTTCTCTATATAGTATTTGAGGTCCCTGTCGCCCAGGATCACGTTTACCGACACCCTGGCAGGATTTGTCCAGGTAGAGTTAAGAGGGTTGCGATCCAACACTATCCCTGCAATGAGCAGAGCCTTGGCCGTAATGGTGTTGGCGACACTGCTACTCATATCTGTAGTCCCCGCTCCAGCATCCAGCCAGGCTTACCTCAGGGTAAAGGTCGTGGACTCGCAGGGCAATCCTCTCCCGGGCGCCACCTTAACCCTGGACGGGGTGAACCTCACAGCCGATGACCAGGGAGAGGTGCTAATACAGGCTAGCGATCCGATGAAACTTAATGGCACCAGGGTTGCCATAGCATACAGCACGCCCATAGGCACGTTGCTTGACACCACAGTAATAATCGTCAAGGACTCGGCAGGTGAGGCCAGGGCGAGTTATGCGATGTACAGGGTATACATACATAGGTTAAACCCAGATACGCGGCTCAGCCTAAGCCTCTGGGCCGTAGTAGGGGGAGAAAAAATACCTGTAACAAACGCGTCAGGGGACCTCGAGCTGGTGCTGCCCGACCAGTATACGGGTCCCGGAGAGGCCGGTAGAGTAACATACTTGGCAGTACTGGGACTGGGAGGCCCCCGTCTCTTCTTCACCATCTCCAACAACACCCGAATCGTATACGGCTCGCGCGGTTCCTACTCCTTCGTGGGGGTAGAGCCCCAAGGTGCCCCCATGATCGCTGATCTTGACGCCGGGTTCGCCAGGTGCCCCGTGTTCACGGATTACTATCTGGGCTACCTCGACCTCTTCTTCACCCCGGACGCCAGAGAGGTGAAGCTACTTTCAGGCGAGATCCCTGGTAGGAGCGGCTTCGAGGATCCTCTGGGCATGCTTGTCGAGCGCAGGGACTCCCAGTGGAGGCTATGGTTTCCCTCGAAAACCTGCACTATATCAACCTTGCTTGGACCCGGCGACACAGTGACCCTCCGAATATCCGCAGCCCGAGGACCCGCCACGTCCATATACGTCGTACTGGCATCTCTACCTGCAGGGACAGGTACCGGCAATATTACGGCCACATCCACGACGACTCAAGCCCCTGGAGCCGGTCGGCAGGAATACGGGCAAATTGCTGTGGCCTCGGGTGGGGGTGGAGGGGAGGGCCAGGCCTACACCTACTTGGCTGCTGCCTCAGTGATCCTAGCCATCCTCTCAGTATACCTTATATCAAGGCAGGCGGGGATGGAGAAGGGTTGAAGGCTGCGGTATTCGACGTGGACGGCGTTCTCATCTATAGTGTCGAGAGGTACAACTATGCTGTGACGCGGGCAGGCTGCACGGATTGCCCCCGGTTCTGGCGCCTTTTCCTGGATCCCCGGGTAGTGGTTGAACTCGACAGGCCTAGGCCCCTGGGCGTCGAGCTGGCAAGGCTAAGAGCTTTCCAGGGTATCAAGATACTGGTGGTGACTGGGCGGCCAGAAAATCTGAGAAGAGCCACATTGGCGCAACTCAGAGAAGCAGGGATCAGGCCTGCACGACTATTGATGAGAGGTCCGGGGGACTCCAGGCCCGAACCCGTTGTCAAGAGAGATGCCGTGGAGACGTTAATATACGGGGGCTACGAGGTGGCTGAGATACATGATGACAATGTGGACTCGCTGCATGCCGCGGGAGGCGTGGCTAGGTCGGCTACGCTTGTTCTTCATAGCGATGATACGTGCATGGTGTACCGGAGGGGTCTGCTGGCACCCCCGAATCCCTGCAGAGGCTAGGACACTCATTCCTCCACCAGGAACCGTGCACCCACGTTCTGCGGGTTGCTGAGGATAATGTCGCGGAACGCCAGCTCAGCCACGCTTATGGCCTGGGCCACCACGCAGGTCTCGTCCCTGCGGGTAACCCTCAGAAGCGCATAGATGGCGCCTGTAGGGGTGGGGCCAGCGGCTTCCGCCATCCTTTCAGCCACTTTACCCATTATCTCAGCATCCCTACACGGATAGCCGTAGACCTTCTCAGCCTCCTCGGCCAGCCGGGCCCATGCATCGAGAACGGCCTTCAGGTCGCCGCGTGCAGCCTCAACCATCACGTCGAGGAGCAGGCCGAGGTCCACTCTTTCCTCCGCCGGCTTCTCCCTCACACACTCGGGCAGAATTATGACGACCCTGAGCAGGGGGTCTAGGTGGGAGCGGGAGACCACAGGGTAAAGGTCGCCTTTACGCCCACCCAGCAAGAGGATGCCGCCGAAGGACAGGCCTGCAGCTGCGAGGCTCCCAGCCCACCCTCCCAGCCCTGCACGGGCGGCTGACTCGTATATCGACTCTACCCTTCCCTGCTCCAGTGCTTCGCCAGCTGCCCTCACTATGGCCTCGATCTCCCGCGAGAGGAGTTCTGTGGCACCGTGTTTTTCCACAGTAAGGGAGCCCTCCGTGTAGGATGCTGCGAACCTGGGTTGCTCCAGTGTGAGGCCGAGGACATACTCTCTGCTACCCGTATCCGCTATGGCCACTGGAAGCATGGCGGGGGCTGAGACCCTGAGCTTCAAGGACAGCACCATGACTGAATGTCTGGGAGAGAATATAAATAGTGAAGAAAGAGCCGGGGCGCTAGCTCCAAAGGTCGGCTCTAATCCTGTCGAGGAACCTGAGCCTTTTGGATATCGGCGGGTGCGTGGAGAACAGTTCCCTAAGGCTACTCTCCTCCCTCCTCTTCAGACTCTCCACCACGCTGTCTATGTCGCCACCCACGGCCGCGGCAGCCCAGGCTGGCTCGTAGAACATGGAGCCATACATCTCTATCAGGTAGTTGACTATGAAGAGGGTTGACGCGACGCTCTGCCTGCTGAGCTCCTCCCTGATTCTCTCGTCCCTGTAGGCCAGGTGTAGCCTGGCCAAAGCCCTCTGCAGGAGCCTAGGCTCCCCGGTGACCCTGGCCGAGTTGGCGTCGGCAAAGTATTCTCTAAGCCTGCTGAAGTGGGTTACCAGGAAGTGGAATAGGAAGCCCGCCACTATCAGGAGCATGCCGATGGCGAGTATAACTAGGGGGCTGGAGTCCCTGTCCCTGCCGCCGCCCCAGCTACCCCACCAGGCCCAGTATAGGAACATCCTGCCCAGAAAGTATATAGCTGTGGGCAGGAGGCCCAGGGCCAGGATAACCGCCACGTCCCGGTGTTTCAGGTGACCCATCTCGTGGCCCAGCACAGCAACCACCTCCTCTCTGGGCAGGAGCCTCAGCAATCCACGCGTCACAGCCACGTAGTTCCCTGTCAGAGGCGATCCGTAGGCGAAGGCATTGGGTATCCCTACCTCAGCTATCACCACCTTGGGAGGCTTCAGCCCCGTAGCCTGAGCAAGCCTCTCAGCCTCCCATACTAGCCATTCCTCGCCGGGACCAGGCTCCCTCACCCTATAGGCCAGGTTTATCATGTAGGGCGACAGGAGCCACTGAATAACCATGAAGGCCAGCACCAGCAACACCACGCCCTCAAGGGTCATCAGGCCGGTCTGCAGGACCTGCATCACCAGGTACAGCACGCCGACGCTACCCAGAATAACTGCCAACGACGTCACAACCATGGAGGCCCGGAGCCCGGCCAGGCTCTTAGGCTCCCCTCCAAGCAGCCTGGGGGCGGCTAGAGCTATTAACCCTACCACCAGCGCGAGCGCCAGCCCTTCTATTAGTAGCGCCAAGGGGTTTAGGAACAGGAACAGCATTCCGCCTCACCCTATCTATTCACCGGAACCGATCCGGCTTATTAGTCTATCCATGGATCCTCTCTGCGACCAAGCGGTAGAACGAGACAGCCTTCTCCAGGTGCTCCAGCGACACGTATTCGTCGGGGCCGTGGATGTTGCCGCCCAGAGGCCCGTAATCTATCGCCTCCACACCCCTCGGCGAAAAATACCTGGAGTCACTTGCACCTCCCGCCTCCACAGGTTCCCTGGGCAAGCCTAGCTCCGCTTGCACGTTGAGGGCCAGGCTCACCAGTCTCGAGCTACGCGGCGTGTAGAGCCAGCCGGAGCCGCCGGATACACGTAAATCATAGTCACCGAGCACCTCATCCAGGACGGCGCGCAGACCCTCTTCCACAGCACTCCTGTCCAGCGTCATTATCCTCACGTCCAGTATCAGGGTATGCCGCCCCCCTCCACGCTCATACATGTTAGGCATCACTGAGACACCGTAGTCGCTGTGTCTTTCCGGCCTAAGAGGAGCCCTGTGCAGAGGAAGGACTGCCCTCAACAGCCGGGTGAGACCCTCGTCGTAGCAGGCCCTCCCCACGCCTGGCTCCGCGTACCGTAGCAATACGGAGCGGGGGACCACGTTGCTCTTAACCCACTCTCCCTCCAGCTCCGTCACCCTGTAGTCGCCGAGCCGGACATGTTCACTGGCAGCCACCAGGGGATGCGTGTCCACGCCCGGCATAAAGTAGGCTGAGTGCATTGTCCCCTTGTTGAGGAGCCTTGCCTCGAAAACCTTCTCGACAACACGGCCAGGAGCCGTGGAGGGCTCCGCCTTGACGGAGACCCGGGCGCCGTACGCGCCCCTGCGCCTTGTGATGACCTTCGAGAAGGAGCCGTCGCCGTTCACCAGGTAGTCGGGCCAGAGGTCCTCCCTTTCTAGCATCTCAGCCAGCATCTTGGCACCGTGTCTGCCGCCAACCTCTTCGTCCCCGGTGAATGCCACAACCACCGTGCCCCTAGTCGGCCTATACCCTGCCAGAGCTATGGTCATTGCCGCAACGTTACTCTTATCGTCGGCAGAGCCTCTGCCGTAGAGCCTGCCGTCCTTCACCACGGGTTTGAAGGGGTCCATGCTCCAGCCGGGGCCAGGCGGCACCGTGTCGTAATGCGCCATGAAGAGTGTCACAGGCCTGCCAGCACCCATTACTGTGTAGAAGGTGGTGTAGCCGCCGCTCTCCAGCACCTCGGCCCTGAAGCCGTGGCTGGCCAGGAGCTTGCCTATGCTCTCCACCGCCTCGGCCGCCGGTTTCCGACCATGTGCCGGGTCGTTCACAGTGTCAATCTCCACTAGTCTGGCTAGAAGTCTGGCGACACGATGCATGCCCGCTCCCTACCATGATTGGCTCGGCTGTATATTAATGGGTTCCTCCGCACACCGGGCAGTTGGGGTTCCGTTTGAGCTCGACGGTATCGGTGGCCCCCCTATACGCGTCTATGACGAGGAGCCTACCCACGAGGGGCTCGCCCAGCCCGATGGCAAGTTTTATCACCTCGGAGGCCTGGAAGGACGCCACTATCCCCACCACTGCACCTATGATGGGTATCACGCCCCTAGGCTTCGGAGGCTCGGGCAGGAAGCAGGCCAGGCAGGGGCCCTTGCCGGGGATCACGGTGGTAACCTGTGCGTAGAAGCCCTGCACCGCCCCGTGGATCAATGGCTTCCCGGAGCCCACAGCGTACCTGTTAAGTATGTGCCTTGTCTCCCAGTTGTCGAGGGCGTCGACCAGTATGTCCGCGTCGCCGAGCAAGCGGTCGACGTTTTCCTCGGTCAGCCTGGCAGCCGCTATGTAGGCCTTGGGTAGGCCTATGTCGCTGGTGGTGTACAGTATCTGGCGGTTCAAGTTGCTGAGCTCGACGAGGCCGTCGTCGATCACTATGAGCCTACCCACACCAGCCGCGGCCAGATAGTAGGTTATGATGGAGCCTAGGCCTCCCAGCCCCACCACTGCTACGGTGGTGGATCGCAGCTTCTCCTGGCCCTCCTTCCCCAGTATCCTGAGCTGCCTGTCATACCGCTCGGTGTAGGACAATGAGGCTGGACCCATTGTATTCTCAGAGGGGTGGGCTAAAACGGTGGCGGAACCGAAATTTAGGCGCAGAACCATACCCCTAGTGGTGGTCCTGCATGGTGTTCTACGGGTTGAAGGGCCGGGACCTATTGTGGCTGGCAGACTACTCTACTGAGGAGATCTGGGCGATCCTCGAGACAGCCAAGACGATGAAGGAACGTTTCTATTCTGGCGAGCGCGTGATACCGGTGCTTAGTGGGCGAACACTCGCCATGATATTCCAGAAGCCCAGCACCAGGACCAGGGTCAGCTTCGAGGTAGCCATGTATCAGCTGGGCGGACACGCCCTCTACCTGGGCTGGAGGGAACTCCAGCTGGGCCGGGGGGAGACCATAGCCGACACAGCCAGGGTCCTGAGCCGCTACGTCGACGGGATAATGGCTAGGGTTTATGGCCAGGAGACGGTCGAGGAGCTTGCCAGATATGCGGACGTCCCGGTGATAAACGGGCTCAGCGACCTTGTTCACCCAGTTCAGGCCCTCAGCGACATGTACACGTTGTGGGAGAAGAAACACAGGCTTGAAGGCCTCAAACTGGCCTATGTGGGCGATGGGGCCAGCAACGTGGCCCATAGCCTCATATTGGCCGGCTCGAAGCTGGGCCTCCATGTAGCGGTGGCCAGCCCCAGGGCGCATAGACCCCGGAAAGAGATACTTAGGCTAGCCGAGGAGGCTGCCGAAGCCACGGGCGCGGTCATAGAAGTCCTCGAGGACCCCTTGGAGGCTGTGCGCGGCGCTGACGCCGTGTACACCGATGTCTGGGTGAGCATGGGGCAGGAAGCGGAGAGGGAGAAGAAGATCCGGGAGCTAGAACCGTACAGGGTTACGCCCAGCCTCATGGAACACGCCAAGAGGGACGCGGTGTTCATGCATTGCCTGCCAGCCCACAGGGGTGAGGAGGTTGTCGACGAGGTGATCGATGGTAGGTGGAGCATAGTCTGGGACCAGGCCGAGAACAGGCTTCACACCCAGAAGGCTGTGCTAGCGCTGCTGTTACGGTAAGCCACATATACATTAATATGTAAATAATGGGTCTGTCTATCAACGTTTTTTAGCCAGGTTAAGTAAAAGGGAGTTAAAGATCCCTTAAAATTAGTATTAAAGGGGTTCACATGAAGACTTTATAGGAACACTTGAAATCATTAAAGCTAACAATATAATCAGCGAGAAACGTAATAGTATATAACGGTGAGAAAACGTGCCCAAAGTTAAAGTGAGGGACCCCACAAGCGGCCAGGAGCTGGAGATCGAGCCCATAAAGGTGTGGAAGCTGGCGCCCAAGCCTAGGAAGGGCGTCAAGATAGGCCTGTTCAAGAGCCCAATAACAGGAAAGTACTTCAGAGCCAAGGTGCCGGAGGACTATCCCGTGTAAAACCACTCTTTTTAATCATCACAACGGCTTACTCACATCCTCACCCTTTTCAGCTCCACTCCCAGCTCCGCAGCCTTGTCGACCGCCTCCTGGGTAACCTTGGGTCCCCTACCGTAGAGGACCAGCACGGGTTTTGCACCAAGGTGCTTGGCCCTCCTAGCAGCCCCCTCCACGTGGCTGGGGGAGACCTTGACGCTGCCGTGGATCACCGTGATCGCCAGTATGGACCCGCCCTTCCTAGCCACTACATCGATGACGCCGCTCTTCGTGTTGTGCGAGATCTCCACACTATAGCCGGCCTCCACATATCTCCCCGCAACCCTGCCTATGATGCCGTACCTCTTGGCCAGCTTCTTCTTGAGGAACTCCACCTTGGCCAGCCTCATGTTCCCAGCCCCTGCTAAGGCATAATACGGGCTGGATATATGTATTATCCGTCAGGGTGGATGAAGAGACACCCCGATGCTTCACGAACCCCTCCGGGGATGTTGACCGAACCCGCGTCCGACACCCGGCGCAGAGGTGGGAGCGGTGGACATGACTGTAGACGCATCGTGTCCCAGGGACTGCTACGATACGTGCCTCCTCAAAGTGGAGGTTGACCCCGAGGCCAACAGGGTTCTAAGGGTGAGGGGTGACCCCTCGAGCCCCGTAACCAGGGGCTTCGTCTGCCCCCGAGGAGCCGCGGATCCCCGGAGGACCCATAGCCCGCGCAGAATCCTATACCCATATGTTCGCGAGGACAAGCCTGGAGGCCCCCTAAGGCGGGTGACATGGAGGGAGGCGGTAGACCTGGCTGCGGCCAGGCTGAGAGAGGTTCTGGAAACCCACGGCCCCGAATCCGTGCTGGTCCTCGAGTACGCTGGTAACATGGGCCTTCTAACCTGGCACTTCTCCCTAAGACTCTGGAACTCCATAGGCGCGACGCGCACGGATCACACTATATGCAGCGCCTCCGGCCACGCCGCTCTGAGGCTCCACTACGGCTCCAGCCACGGCGTGATGCCGGAAGAGATCCCCGGCATGAGGCTAGTGGTTTTCTGGGGTTTCAACGCGGCTGTATCGGCCCTACACCTCTGGACCCTGGCTTTAGAGGCCAGAAGAAGGGGCGCCAAGCTCGTAGCAGTAGATCCCCGGAGAAGCGAGACAGCCGAGAAGACAGACCTATGGGTTGCCCCGCGGCCCGGCACCGACGTAGCCCTGGCCTACGGGGTTATGAGAGCGATGGTGGACGAAGACCTCGTTGACCGAGAGTTCATCGAGAAAAACACCTACGGCTACGAGCACCTGGTGGAGGAGCTCTCCAAGTGGAGCCTGGAGAGGGTTGAGAGGATAACAGGCGTTCCGTCACGCACCGTAAGGGAGCTGGCGACGCTCTATGGCACGCTCAGGCCCAGCGCCACGCTGATCGGGTTCGGCATGCAGAAATCCCTGGGCGGCGGCGAAGCCGTGAGGGCTGTCTCACTAATACCAGCCTTAGCTGGCATGCATCGAGGCTTCTACTATTCCAACAGTGCTGCATGGCTTGTGGACAAAAGCTACCTCACCGGGGAGAAGATGGCTAGGAACAGGCCACTAGTTGTAAGCCAGGTCGCCCTCGGCAGACTCCTGGAAGAGGGTAGCTTCAAGTACATATACATATACAACACCAATCCCGCCTCAACCCTCCCTAACCAGAACGCGGTGAGGAGGGGCCTCTCGCGGAGAGACGTGTTCGTCGTGGTCCATGACACCCACTGGAACGAGACCACTGACTATGCCGACCTAGTACTCCCAGCACCCACGTATCTGGAGAAAACCGACGTAGTAGTATCCTACTCGCACAGGTACGTCAGGCTGTCGCGGCGCGCCATAAAGCCTCTGGGCGAGTCGAGAGACGAGGTCTGGGTTATGAGGAGGCTCGCCTCAAGACTCCCCGTGGATCCCTGGGTCATGGAGGATCCATGGGAGGCCCTTAAGAAGGCCCTGGAAAACGCGTTAGAGGACGGCGACTTCGACGACCTCCTGGAGGGCAAAACGCTGAAACTGGTAGCCAGGCCGCGGGACGAGTATCCTACACCCACAGGCAGGATAGAACTGTACTCCACACTGGCGGAGAAGGAGGGCCACAGCCCCTTACCCCGGCAACCCGAAACGGGCGGAGGGTTTACCCTGATAACCTCGGCTCACCCCAAATACACCCATAGCCAGTTCCAAGACGTCTACGGGCCCATACCCCCCGTGGTCTGGGTGAACCCGCTGGATGCGGAGAGTCTTGGTGTACGGGACGGTGACCTGGTGAGACTGCATAACAGGCTTGGAAGCGTAACGTTGCGAGCCATGGTTACGGACCGCGTCCCGCCCGGCGTGCTATGGGCGCCGCGGCTGGCTACGGGGCTTGATGGTAACCCGGTGAACTCTGTTGCCCTAGACGAGCCCCAGAGGCTTGGAGGAGGATCCACGTTTAACTCTACCCGCGTATTTCTGGAGAAAGCCCTCAACCCAATCACTGATACGTAACAGTGCGTCAGAAAAGCTAAATACAACGACCCACCTCTTCCTGTCCCATACTACTGTAGGTGCGTACATTGTTAAGAAGGAAAACCATACTGCTCACAGGGATTGGCGGCAACACTGCACAGGGCGTCGCCAGATCCCTGCTACATCATTCGGACGAGTTCAGGCTCATAGGCACGGACTCCGACAAGTTCAACATAAGGCTGGGCTCCAGATACGTCTCTAAATCCTACCTCATACCTAGGGCAAGGCAGGTGGAAGACTATTTGGCCGAGTTGAACAGGATCATAGAGGCCGAGGGCGTGGACCTTGTCATACCGTCGCCCGATGTAGAGGTCTACACGGTGTCCAGGTACAGGAGTGAGATTGAGGCAAAAACCATGTTGCCCAGCCACGGCGTGGTGGAGACTGCACAGGACAAATGGGCAGCCTATCTGCGGCTCAGGGGCAGGGCTCCGCAACCTGGCACCCTACTGGTAGAGAACGATGGAGACGTCGAAGAGGCCTTCAACCTCTACGGCTCACCACTGTGGCTAAGGATGAGGAGAGGAGCCGGGGGCTCCAAGTCCTTTCTCGCACACACGCCGGGACACGCCGTCTTCTGGATAGACTACTGGGACGGCTACGGGGAGTTCTTAGCCTCAGAGTATTTGAGAGGCAGAAACCTTAGCTGGACCGGCCTCTACTATGAAGGGAGGCTGGTTACAAGTGCAGGGTATCACCGGGTCCGCTACCTGATGGAACACGTTTCACCCACAGGGGTAACGGGGAACATCAACGTGGGTGTGACTATACATAGCCACGCACTCAACCTGGCCGCAGAACGTGCTGTGGCCGCCTTAGACTCTAAGCCCCATGGCGTATACACCGTCGATCTCAAGGAGGATGCCGAAGAGGCCGGCACGCCCAGGGTCACCGAGATCAATCCTGGCAGGTTCCACATGTCATTCTACGTCTACACCGCCGCTGGGCTCAACATGCCATACTATTATGTTAAGGCCGCTCTGGGCGAACCCTTCGAAGAGCCAGCCAAGAGAAACGCGTTGGCGCCCGGCGTAGTAACCGTGAGGAGCGTGGATAACGAGCCAGCCATACTGATAAAATCGCGCCTAGGTCCCGGCAATTCAGCCCAGGCAGCCAGCAGCAAGCTGCGGAGAGGCTGGCCAACCACGCCCGGGTACTGGGAGGGTCTGGGGAGTAGACTTGCGGGTTCTTCACGTTAATGACGTCGCCAATGTGGCTCGAACACTTGTGGAGGGCCTGGCACGTCTGGGCGTTAAAGGCAGGCTGCTTAAACCCGGGTTACAGGGCCTCCCCGGCCCCGGCGGCGGGCTGGTAGAGCCCTTGGAGGCTAAGCATAGGGTGCTCCTGCTTCCCAAGGTGTATCGCAGAATAGTGGATGGGCGTAGGAGATGGGATATCCTCCACGTACACTACCTTAGATCCTACACTTACATAGCCTCTACCCTGGACACCCCTTACCTGGTCCACGTCCACGGCAGCGATGCACGTCTCATGCATTCCAAGAGCATCTACGAGAACAGGATCCATGCTAGGCTGAAACGATACGCGCTGAGGCATGCAGGCATGATCCTTGTCTCAACCCCCAACCTTCTCAACATAGTGAAAGCACACGCCAGGGGCAAGGAGGTCAAATACCTGCCCAACCCTATAGACACTTCAGCGTTTTCCCCTACCAACGGCAAGGCCTTAGGCGAGTGGTTCAGGAACGCCCTGGGCGGCGCTTTAACCGTCTCACTGCCGACAAGCATAGACTTTGAGGCTAAGGGGAGCCATTTGTTTCTCAAAGCACTAGCTAGAGCGGAGAAACCTGAAGACCTCAAAGTCTTATACCTGGAAAGGGGGCGTGACACCGCGGATTTCAGGAGGCTGGCCTCCAAACTGGGTCTAGGAAGGACGCTTATACCCCTGAAGCCTCTGCCCCACAACTTTATGCCAGGCCTCTACGACGCCTCCGACATCGTGGTGGGAGCTCTGACGCCTAGGAGAGTTTTCGGTGTAACCGCCCTGGAAGCAATGGCTTGCGGCAAGGCTACTCTAAACACGTGGAGCCCCGCCTTCTACGGTAGAACCGGCTTTGAACCC
>WAQK01000043.1 GCA_015520265.1 Pyrodictiaceae archaeon
AAGAAACCATAATTTAAAAACATAAATATCAATACTATTATTAGAACACCAGAAACCCGAAACAACAAATGTAAGCAACCCATGAAGTGGAGTAAAGGACCTTAAACCTGCCTACTCTACAACAATCCACGCAGAAGCTCCACGCCACCCATCCCAACGCGTGCGATGCCCGCAGCTGGACAAGCGGAGCTAAGTCTTCTCTATGGACCATCCAACCTAGGGATAAGCAATGATCTAAACTCAAAAAATATTTGCCAGACTGGCTCAGGACCCTTTAAATGCCCATGTACGCTTTCAATCATCCTCTCGGAACTCACAAAGTGTCAAAAGAGGTGTTGAGATCATAGAATTCGGTTGAGGGGTCTACAGGTGACCCGGTTAAGAACCGTGGTGCCTCTCATCCTTCAGGGTTCGCCGAGCCAGTAGCCATAACATCCCGGTACTCCAGCCAGCGGAAGCGGCTAGAGTGGTATAAATCAATACCGCGAGGATCGAAGCATCGCTCCCCGTGTAAGGGTGGGCCAGGGCCGCGCCAACCGCCACCAGTAGCGCCGATGCCGGCAGGGCTAGGAGCCTCTCACGGAGAGTTGCGGCAAGCAGAGCTGTAGCCATTCCGGGTATAGCCATAGCCGCTAGGGATGAAGCCCACACAACCTGGTCCGGAACCAGCTCTGACAACGAGGGGTATACCAGCATGGAGGTTACTCCCAGGAGGGGGGCTACCAGTAGTGCGGCCAGTAGCCTAGGCAAGCATGTGTCCCAGAATTCCCAATACTTTCCGGCTTCGAATAAATCTTAGGATCCCATGGGGCAACCTTAAACAAAAGGGTGTTAGTCGGCGACGTGTGAGTGGTGATCTTCGGGCTAGCGGAGAATCACGTGGAGGTGTGTGAGACCATAGTGTGGTTCAGGGTTGCGGCTTTGAAGCCCACGGCGGCTGTGTGGACGGGGGGTTCCGTTTGGTGGTCTACGCTCTTAGGGTTGTGGGGCCGGGCTGGAGAATCTGCTCTACATTTTTCCGGCCCCGTATCTCATTGCTTCGCCTATGTATTTCTGGGAGAAGGCGTAGACTGCTATGAGGGGTATCGAGAAGATTATGGTTCTGGCTGCGAAGTCGCTCCAGTATATGGTTTGGCCTGTCGCTGTTTCGTAGATGTAGGCTGCCAGTGTTTCTACGCGGAGGAAGCTGGCCATTATGAACTCGCCCCAGGCACCCATGAAGGCGAACATTGCTATTATGATGAGGGCTGGCTTCGAGGCCGGGAGTATGACTCGGAATATTATCTGTCTCCAGCTGGCCCCATCTATGAAGGCTGCCTCGTCTAGGCTGCGGGGGAGGGAGTCGAAGTAGTTCTTGATGAGCCATGTCTGGAACGGAACGGCGCCAGCCGTGTAGATGAAGGGGAGTATCAGGGGGTTCCCTATCACCGGGAGGCCGAGGACGTTGAGTTTGAGGAGGAAGACGTAGAGGGCCACCACTGCGGCGACGCCGAAGCCTCCCCCCACCTGGCTTAGAACCAGGTAGAGGACTAGGAGGGTGTCCTTGCCCCTGAAGCTGAACCTTGAGAACGCGTATGCTGCGGGAGTAATCACGAGGATGGAGACCAGTATATTGCCCAAAGCCACAACCACGCTGGTCAGTGCGGCGGACACGAACCTGGGGTCAGACACGGCGTCCACATAGTGCTCCAACGACAACCTATACTTGGCTAGGTCGCCGAGCCCCGTCACCAGCACCTGGCCCGCCACGAAGCTTGAGACAACGACGTAGAGGAGGGGGTAGAGCATGACGAACACTATGAGGAGCCCCACAACGGTAAGCACGAGCCTCGCCAGCTGTCTTGAAAGCGAGAATCCCTTCACACCCCTCCACCTCCCCCTCTCCTATAGAACAGGTAGTACCAGGCCACCGCGTAGACCAGCAGGATCCCCACCACGACCAGGTACGCAGCGGCCGAAAGCCCGTAGTCCTGGTCTAGCCAAGCCCTGTTATAGCCGTAGAGCACCATCATCTCGTTAGCCCCGCCCAGCGCCGGAGGGAAGCCCGGCACCCTGACCGTCGTGGTGGGCCCGCCGTTGTTTATGAGGAGGGGCACCATGAAGGCCTGCAGCGAGGCCCCGCTGGTCAGGATCGCTGCGAAGAGTATGGGCCTAATGGTTAGGGGCAACATGATCCTCTTGAACCTCATCCAGACCCCGGCCCCGTCGATGTAGGAGGCCTCTATCAGCTCCTTGGGAACCCCGGCTATGGCCCCCATGGTCACCGTCATAACGAAGGGGTAGGCCAGCCACGCCTCCACAATGTTGTATAGGGCGAAGGCGTCCCACTCGTGGGTGTAGATGTTGAACTCCCCGCCCACCAGGCGGCTGAAAAGCCCGGCCAAGGGACCCTCCCCGGGGACGAACAACATCCGCCAAGTGGTGACCGAGAGGAGGACCGGCACTGCCCAGGGCACGAGGAGCATGGCCCTCATAGCCTTCCTGCCGAGGATCAGGGGGCTGGAGAAGAGGAAGGCCACAGCCACCCCCACCGCCATTTTCAACGGAACACTGGTAGCCACGAAGAGCAGGGTCTTGAGGAGAGAGTAGGGGAATCTGGAGTCTCCGAATAGGGTCTCAAAGTTCCCGGTTCCCACGAAGTGGAGGGAGAGCCTGTCAATCTCGTTGTCGATATCCCTCACGGCCAGCGCCACGAAGGAGGCGTAGTCTTCCTCCACACCCCTTAGTATGGAGGCGCATCTCCCCAGCTCCTCCACGGCTGACACTATCCGGGGCAGTGCGAGGCTCCTCACCCTCTCCAGGTCTTCCTGGGATGGGAACAGCTTGAAGCCTATGACGCTCTCGATCTCGCTCCACATGGTGTTTATACCTGTGTAGGCCCTGTCCAGAGACTCTCTGAGCTCGGTGTGGTAGTAGAGGTATGTTTCGTTGCTGTTCACCACGCTTAGCGCTTGGATCAGGTTGCCGGAAACCCTGTTCCTGTACTCGTTCACCCTAGCCTGGGAGAAGGTGGCTGGCGACGCTGACTCCAGGTATGCCCTGAACTCCTCCAGCGCCGCTACCGTGTCGTTGACCAGCCTCTCCACCTCACGGGCGCCAGCCAGCACGGTCTCCTTGTTGCTCCACAGGCTCTCCTCGATGCTCTCTCTCAAGGCCCTGAGCTCCGCCAGCTTCGGATCCGACGCTATGTTAACCGCGTTGGCGTCGGTGAAGGCTATGAACACCGAGTACCCTATGGGCCACACCGAGAAGAACAGGTAAAGCACTATGCTTACAACTGCTAGCATGGCGGCGATCTTGGCCGGGTACAGCATGGAGGATCCACGCCTGCCAGACAACCCTTCTGGCCCTGCAGAAAACTAGTGGGGGCGTGGGAAAAAAGCCTAGCCCCTTTAGGGGCTAGCCGCCCGCGAATTTCTGGAGTATAGTCTGCTGTGCAGAGTCCAGGGTCTCGTCGACTATGGCGAGCGCCGCCTCAGGGCCCTCCTCGGCATACTTGGTCATGATGGCGTTCAACGCGTCGGCCACGGGGCCCCAGACCTTGGCCATCTTCGGCGACTTCGGCATCGGCACACTGTTGGATATGGACTCGATGAACCCGGCCACTATGGGGTACTTGTCGATGTTCTCCTGTATGTACTGGATCAGGCTCAGCTTCACCGGGATGAAGCTGGCTTCGTCCACCAGGGTCTTCAATGTGTCGTCGTTGAGGGTGAACCACATGGCGAATAGTATCGACGCATAGAGCCTGTCCTTGTCCTGCTCAGCCAGCTTGGTTATCCAGAGGAGCTTTATGCCGGAGTAGGGCTTCGGCGTCTTACCGTCGATCTCGGGTATAGGCGACACCACTATGCTAGGTATACTCTGCTTTATGGCCGGGATGTCCCAGGGCCCTGTAATCATGCAGGGAGCCCTGCCCTCGATGAAGACCTTTAACTGCATCTCGTGGCCCAGGTCGCCAGTGTACTCGTAGGGCAGAATGTTCTGTATCAGGAACTTTATCCCCTCAACGGTACCAGTAGAGTTGACGCCCACGCTGTCGGTAGTCTCGTCGTAGTAGTAGCCGCCGAAGGCTCCGACGAAGGGGTGCACGAAGTAGGGGTCGATCTGGTAGGCTAGTCCATAGGTGTCGGCGTCGGGGTTATAGTACTGCTCCATAAGCGTCCTCCACTCCTCATACGTGGTAGGCGGAGACTGGACCATCTCCGTGTTGCACACCAGTGCTATGGACTCGGCCGCCCACGGCAGCCCGTAGAGGTGGAGCTTGTAGACTCCCGCGGAGTAGGCGACCGAGAGGAACTGGGCCTGCAGGTCCTGTAGCGTCTCCGGCGGCAGATACTGGTCCAGTGCCACGATGTAGCCTCCCTCGGCCAGCTCGCCGGTCCAGTCGTGGGCCCAGGTGAAAACATGGGCAGTGTTCTCAACGTCGCCCGCTATGACTCCGGCCTTCACTGCCTCCTTCATGTTCTGCACGGTGCCAGTATACTTCACAGTAATGCCGGGGAACTCCTCCATGAACCTGTCCACAACTGTCCTGACGACCTCCACCTCGAAGGGCATCATGGAGGTCCAGAAGTTGATGGTCACCTGCACCTCTCCATTCTTAGCCTTCATGGCGAAATCGTAGAGCTCCGGAGGCACCCTTATTTCGCTGGACCCTATAGTCAGGGTTTTCAGCTGTGTTGCTGGCGTAGTGGTCGTGGTTTCTATTGGTGTCGTTGTGGTAGTTGTTGTCGTTGTTGTGGTTTCTGTGGGTGGTGTTGTGGTGGTTGTTGTCGTGGTGGTCGTGGTTGTTGTGGTAGTCGTGGTTGTCGTTGTCGTAGTGGTCGTGGTGGTTCCGGTGGGCGCAGGCTTGCCAGGCCTGGTAGCCAAATACGCGGCAGCCGCTATTACTACTATAGCTATAACAACTATAACTGCTAGGTTGCGGGAAAGCGACCTGTGCTTCCTCAAACCTCCTCACCCGTAGACCGGTCGTGAATCTACTATAATTAACCATGTTATTTTAAGCTTTGTAGAACCACTATATGGCAGGCAGCCAAGATGTACCGTGTACTGGGCAGGGAGCGTCTGGGGCGGAGGAGGCTGGGCCGCTACTGCGTCCACTTCTCTATCCCGTGGCCCCGGGGTGTGAGACGCTTATACCTGGTCTCGAGCTTCACCTCAATGTTCCCAGGTAGGGTGGAGCTTGAAAGGAGGGGTGACAGAGGCTTCGCCGAGGTGTTGCTCTGGGAGGGAGGTTACCCCTACATCTATGTGACAGAGCACTACGAGCCCGTGCCCGACTACGAGAACCCTGAGACATGTGGAACCAGAGTATTTGGCGAAGAGGCGTCGCTGGCAAGGGTCGGTGTAGAGGAGCTGGAAGAAGCCCTGGGCGGGGGCGGTCTCCACGAGGAGCACATAATACATGACGAGCGTAACCCTGGCTTCGCCCACAGGTACCTGGGCCTCACCGTGCTGAGGCTCTGGACCCTGAGGGGCGAGGTCGACGAGGTCCAAGTCGAGGCCCTAGTAGGGGGGAGGCTTAGAACCGTTGAGGCCAGGAGGGTTCATCGGGACAGGTACAGGGACTACTACGAGGCAAAGGTGACGGGCAGTGTGCATGCCTACAGGTTCCTGCTGAGAATTGACGGGAAAAGCATAAGCTACGGGCCCGACGGCGTAGGGGATGAAGGTTTTTTCACCCCTAAAATAGGGGGGCTCGACAGGGAGGAGTGGTGGCTAGGCGCCACCTACTACCTGGTGTTCCCCGACAGCTTCGACCGGCACCCCGAGGGATTCCCCGAAGACGCCTGGAGAAGGGTGAGGGAGAGGAGGCACCTGGGCGGCAACCTCGAGGGCATTAGGAGGAGGCTCAGCTACCTCGAGGAACTCGGCGTTGACGCTGTCTACCTGACACCCATCTACAAAGCACCCTCGTACCACCGGTACGACGTGGTTGACCATAGAAGCGTGGATCCCCTGCTCGGGAACTTGGAGGATTTCGACAGGCTGGTATCCGGGGCCCACGCCCGGGGGATAAGGGTGGTGCTGGACCTGGTGGCCCACCACACCTCGCCCTGTGCCCCGATGTTCAGGGAGGCGATCAGCGCTGGAAAGCGGTCCATGTACTGGTCCATGTACAGGTTCCTAGTAGACGATCCAGGCCAGGTCCCCAAAAGCATCCTCGACGGCCTCCACAAGTTTATAGAGGAAGGATGCACAATCCTGAGCAAAGAGCTGGCTGGCCAGAGGCCCTTCTACGAGTCCTTCGCAGCCGGATGGCACATGCCTAAGCTCAACCACCCGGACCCTGAAGCGTGGAGGTACCTGGAGGAGACCGTAAGGTTCTGGCTCTCCAGGGGAATAGATGGCTTCAGGGTGGACGTGGCCCACGCCTTACCCGAGGAGACCCTGGAGAAGCTGTACCATGAGGTAAAGTCCTTCGGCACCGGCAAGGTGCTGATTATGGAGATAAACTCCGGCATCGACACGTACCCGCTGGGCAGGGTGGCGGACTCCGCCATGAACTACGATCTACGGGACTGGGTGATAGGCTTCTTCCTGGAAGGCTCCCTCACGGCCCAGGAGCTGGCCGAGAGGGTCATGACCCAATACGTCAGACTGCCCACACATGTGGCCAACGCCCTCTACAATCTGCTGGGCAGCCACGACACACCGAGGATCAAGACCCTGGCCCAGGACTGTAAACCGTGCCTCCACTCGGCCTACGCCTTCCTCTTCACCATCCATGGGAGCCCCTCCATATATTACGGCGACGAGGTGGGCATGGAGGGAGGCAGCGACCCTGACTGCAGGCGGCCCATGATCTGGCGCAGGGAGCTATGGGACAAAGAACTCCTAGACCTCGTCAGGAGCCTGGCATGGCTGAGGAGGAGGCATAGGGTTTTGAGGCTGGGCTATAGTAGGGTCTACGCTCTGGGCCGTGACGCCCTGGCTGTTAGGAGGACCCTGGATGGAGAGGAGGTCCTAGCCCTCTTCAACAGGTCCCACCAACGCGTGGATGTGATTGTTGGGCGAGGATACGTCGATGCCTTCACCGGCACTCCTGCAGAGCCCCGTGTGGAGCTCTGCAGGGGGTTCAGGATACTCTATAAGGCTTAGACCAGGGCCTTTCCAGTATTTTTATCGAACAAGAGTATCCTGGACCAGTCTATCTGGAGGTACACCTTCTCCCCTATTTCGGGCCTGAATTCCGGCGGCGCCCTTATACGCACCGTCACGCCGCCCAGGTCGACTGCCACTATATGCTCCACGCCGAGGGGCTCTGAGATCAGCGTGGTGGCCTCAACCCAGCCTGGGCCACGCTCCTTGCTGATCCTTATATGCTCGGGCCTCACGCCTAGGAGAACCTCGCTCCTACCCTCCAGCGCCTTGGCTATCTCCGGGTCCAGTGTGTGGGTGAAGCCTGGGCACCTGAGAAGCCTGGAGCCCGCCTCCTCGACGTACTCACACGGTATCAGGTTCATGGGCGGTGACCCTATGAAGGTTGCCACAAAGGTGTCGCTCGGCCTGTTGTAGAGGTCCTCAGGCCTCCCTATCTGGAGCACCTGGCCCTTGTTCATTATGGCTATCCTGTCGGCCATGCTCATGGCTTCGACCTGGTCGTGGGTCACGTAGATCGTCGTTATGCCCAGCTCCCTCTGCAGCCTCTTCAGCTCCGACCTCATGTAGAGCCTCAGCTTGGCGTCCAGGTTGCTGAGGGGCTCATCCAGGAGCCATACCTTGGGCTTCCGGACTAGGGTCCTGGCCAGAGCCACCCTCTGCTGCTGCCCCCCGCTCAGCTGCCTGGGATACCGGTCGAGCAGCTCCTCGATCTTTAAAAGCTTGGCGACCTCGACAACCCTCCTTCTGATCTCCTCCTTGTCGAGGCCCAGCTCCTTCCTCCTGACTAGCAGGGGGAAGGCGATGTTCTCAAACACCGTCATGTGGGGGTAAAGGGCGTAGTTCTGGAAGACCATGCCTATATTCCTGTCCTTGGGGTGAACATAGTTGACGAGCGTATCATCGATATAGACTTCCCCCTCGTCCGGCACCTCGAGGCCAGCTATTATCCTGAGCGTCGTGGTTTTTCCGCAGCCGCTGGGGCCCAGCAGGGTGAAGAACTCGCCATCCTCGACCTCGAAGCTAACCCTGTCCAGGGCGACAGTGTCCCCGAACCGCTTAGAAACCTCAATCAGCCTTACCCGGGCCACTACCGGTACCCTACCAGTAAACTAGGCTGTCGAAATAATAAAAATAGTTGGAGGGCTAGGCCAGCCCCCTCCTGCCGGCGAGATACATGATGGCCAACCCTGCCAGCAGGCCTGCCAGCAGGGCGCCTCCCAGGGCCGTGGGCGAAGCCTTCTCCATCGTCTCGGTGGCCGTTTCCAGCCTGGTCGTGGTCTCTGTGAGGGTGCTGGTTGTGGTCACAGTTTTCTCTATGGTCTCCGTGGCCGTCGTGGTCTCGGAGCGCACCAGCGTCTCGGTCACGGTCTCTGTGACGGTCTCGGTCACCGTGGTCTCGGTCGGCGTGGGCGCCACAGTCTTCCCGACACCCGAGATCACGGCTGGCGTCGCTGTGCCAGCAGCCCTATCCACGGTGTAGCTGGACAGCATCTCGTACTGGGCCTCGGCGGTGGGCGCCAGGAGGTCCATGATCCTGGGCACAACATTGAAGACTATCGCTTGTGCGTGCTCGAGCCCCGCGCCCACAACCCATTCATCGGGGTCCACGCCGAAGGGCCTTATCCTGTCAGGTCCGTAGCCGTCATAACTGGTTAGGGCCACCACGTAGACCCATTCGTCCACGTTGTCCGCGCCGGGCAGAAGGTCCTTAGAGACCTCAGCCACTATCGCGTTTCTGGAGGGATCCGCGTACACCTTGAAGCCACCATCCTGGGCCACCACACTGCCGTTGGCGTAGTACAGCGCGGCCCTCTCACCCTCCGGCACAGGATCGCTGCCCCAGCCGGGGGCCAGTAGGAGGGCGAAGTGCCAGGCGTGCTCCTTGGTGATGTTCACGTTAAGCCCCAGCGTGTCGGTCCTGCCGGGCTCGTCGAGGGCGTGTACGTATATGTGGGTGTACTGGAGGCAGAAGCCGTTGGGCCCTCCCCACGGGTTTCCTCCCAGGCTGGCCACGTAGACCTCGAAGACCAGCTTGTCGCCGGCGTCGACCACTCTGAACCTTGTGAGGTCGAAGACGCCTGGCTGGAACACGTCGTTGAGCGGGTACTGGTACGTCCCGGCGCCCTTATCGTCGCCTACAGGGTCCTCCATATCGAACACCGTCTCGCCCGCCGCGCCTGCCATTGGCGTAGGGACCTGGAGGAAGTAGGTTAGGCCGAGCCTGGTGGCGTACTCCGCCAGGCTGCCTCCAACGTATACGGCTGCCGTGATGTAGGCAACGTCGCCGGTTCTGAGGCCCAGCATGTTCCACGGCACCGCTATCTCCACGGCTTCGCCCCAGGCAGCCGTTGGCACCCTGAAGAGCTCCACCCAGCCCCCGCTCCCGTCGGCGGCGCTGACAACAACCTCGCGGCTGGCCGGCCTCACCAGGATCTCGTAGAACAGGCCCATCCCAAGGTCCCCGCCAGTCCTGGGATACACGTTGTAGCCGGGGTGGTAGGGGCTGACGCTTCTCCACGGGTTGGTAAGGTACACTGCGACATCAACGTCTCCCCTGGAGAGCACCATGGGGTCAACAGGCACCAGGGCTAGGTACAGGTTGGACGCGTCGACCGACACGAGCACGGAGCTATAGTAGTCGAGGCCGAGACTCATGTTTAGCGCGTCGCTCCACTCGTCAATGGCGCCGTCGAGCTTGGGAGGCTCTTCCCGGGGCATGGGAGGCTCCGTGTTGATGGTTCCGATGGGCGTCGCCTCGGGGTTAAACATGGCCTCCAGATATGCTGGCGGCTCGGCTCCAAGGGCCTCGTACACCCTCCTCAGATACGTCTTGAACAAGGGGTTGGAGGGGAAGCTGCCTCCACCGTCGCCGCCGTACCACCAGAACCAGTCGCTGGCCTCGGCCCTCAGCAGGTACTCCACCGCCTCTGGGTTAGCCCTATACGCGTCCCTCATGGACTGGACGCCCAGGATCTCTAGCAGGTCGTCCCTAGTCTTGGCCAGCAGCATCCAGGCAGCGTTCTCCTGCCTCTGCCCTATCCATATAGCCAGCTCGCCGCCAGCCCACGAGCCCTCCGCGATCTGACCTGCCACGGTCTTTCTGGGCAGGTCACCATAGCCGTCCTGGAGGTAGCTAACAGGCATGTCCGCAATGTCGCGGCCCTCCAGGTCCAGCACCTCCCTTGGACCCGCTGGCAGCTGCTCCGCCTTCTCACTGTGGAGTTCCAGGTACTCCCTAGGCGTTATGGTTTTCAGCACACCCTGCTCCTGGTACCGCTCCAGGGCCGAGTAGAGCCCGTCGATGAAGGTGTCGCCGAACTCCTCGTAATGTTCCCAGGGGTTCTCGCCGTCTAGGGCGACAACCACGACGCTGCCTGGGTGCTGCTCGGCCATGCTGACCAGCCTGGAGACCAGGTCGTTGACCGCCTGCTGGGGGCTCCAGCCGCTGTAGGTGAAGCTGATTAGGTTGCTGAGCTCGGTGTTCCTGAAGAACACGTAGATCTCCCTGTCGCCGTACCTGGCCAGCCAGGGCTTCATTATGCTGCCCAGATCGCTGGTGTCGACGCCGCTCTTACCCAGCACGTCCTGGTCAGTGACGGTCCACTGGAACCCTACCGACGCGAAGACTTCGAGCACCTTGTCATTGACCGCCTGCTCGGCTGGCCAGACCCCTACCGGCGTGTAGTTGAACACCTCCCTGAACAGCTGGAGGCTCTTCTCGGCATGGATCTCCAGGTCCTCTGCCCAGCCGAAGTCGGCTACTATGGGTGCCAGGGGGTGGCTGTAGGGCACCGGTATGAGCTCGGCCTGCCCGCTGGCCGCTAGGTCCCGGTAGATCTCAATGATCTTGCCCATCACGTCAACGTGGGCCCTTAGCACCGCCGCCAGCTCGTCCCGAGTGAAGTGGATGTTGGGGTCGCTGAGGGCCCTCTCCCTGAGGGCGTAGAGGTCCGGGTACTGCTCCTTAAGGACTAGCGGGTCCATCCAGAAAAGATTGAAGAGCACCGCTAGGTCCAGGAAGTCCTGGTCGCTGAACTCGCCCACAACCCTCTCCATGTAGAGGTTCTCAGGTAGTCCCCTGTACTCGGAGAGGGCCCTCTGGGCCCTGTCCCTGAGTTCCGAGAACCGGGGAACCACGTCAACTATCCTGGCCCAGTTTATGTCGAAGAAGCCTCCAGGTATCCTTAGCATCGAGAATTTCTCCTCGACGCTGAGGTCCGTGCCGTTGGCCAGCTTCCACGACACTATCTGCCTCTCATCCATCTTGCCGTTAAGGTAGTCCAGGAGCTGGGTTAGCAGAGAGCCTGTGAAGGTGAAGGTTGCCTTAACCCCGGGGTGCTTCGACAGTATGTAGGCCATTTTATAGTAGTTGCCCACGCTGTGCATCCTGACCCACGGCAGGATGAAGTGAGACTCGTCGGCACTGTAGTACCATGGCTGGTGGTAGTGCCATATGAACACCACGTACAGGGGCTCGCTGGGCTGCGCCTGGATAGATAGTATGGGCAGCGAGGCCGACAAGACTAGTGCCAGGGAGAGCAGGGCTAAGATTCCCCTATTCATGATTTACAACCTCTAAACATTACAGATTCATGGCACTCAAATTTCTTACTTAGAAGCTGGGTTGAATGAGAAAAAGGAGTGTGTATTATAGCTGCTGCCGCCAGAAGCCGCTACCTCTTCATAGCGAAACCTATGGCCAGTCCTATGATGAGGCCCAGCACAGCCAAGCCTCCGGCGGCGGCCCAGTTGGTCGCCTTAACCGTCGTCGTCTCGGTTGTGGTCTCGGTCCTCACCTGGGTCGTCGTGTGGGTGACGGTCTCCGTCGTTGTCTGAGTGGTTGTCTGGGTGGTGGTCTGCGTCACCGTCTGCGTGGTGGTATGGGTGACCGTCTGGGTCTCCACCACGGTCTCCGTCACGGTTACGGGCGGGAAGCCCGGCACTATGGCGAGGGCGCCGAGGTCGGGCGAGTAGCTGTCGAGCCAAGCATACTGGTCCTCAGCGGTGATGCCGTCAGGGTACTGGTCGGAGTATATCGCTATGTCCAGCACCCTGGGCTCTATGCCTGCAGCTATGGCTTTAGCCACCTTCTGGAGCTGCTCGGGCGTGGCGTACTGGGTCCCGTTGAGCACCCACTCGCCGCCGGTGGGCCCGACGGGCCTCACCCTCATGGGCCCGAAGCCGTCGTAGCTTGCAACGGCTACCACTATCCTCCAGGATGCCAGGTTGTCCACGTCGGGCAGCAGGCTGCGGGCCACCTCTGCCACGATGGCGTTGTTGTCGGGGTCAGCGTAGACGGTGAAGTTGCCGTCCTGGACAACTACCGTGCCGTCGGCGAAGTATAGCGCGGCCCTCTGACCCACGGGGGTGGGGCTCTCCTCCCAGCCGGGGGCCAGTAGGAGGGCGAAGTGCCAGGCATAGTCGCTCCTCAACGCGAAGTTCAGACCCATAGTATCCATCCTGGCCGTGCCGCCCATAGTGGTGTGCACGTAGATGTGGACGTACTGGAGGCAGAAGCCGTTAGGACCGCTCCACGGGTTCCCTCCCAGGTTGCTGAAGTATACCTTGAACACCACCTTGTCGCCCGTGTCCTGGACCTCGAAGCCCGTCATGTCGAAGACGCCTGGCTGGAACACCTCGTTGGTCGGGTATCCGTAGTATCCGGGTCCCCGGTCATCGCCTGTAGGGTCGCTCGCTGTGATGGAGGTCTGCGCGTGGACGCTGGTCATCCAGGAGGCGGCGGCTATTATTATGAAAGCCGAGACTAGTAGGACGAGTGTCTTTCTCATAGGAAACCCCCTACACGTACTGATGTTCGTAGATTAAATTATGGTTTACAATTATAAAATATTGTCTGACGGAAAGCCTAGCCGCCGTAGAGCTGGCCCAACACTCTGTTGATGTCGGCGAAGCTGATGGAGGTTTTCAGCGCGTTGAGCGCCACCTCCTTATACCGGCCGGTCCCGTACGTCTCGATGACCCATGACAGTTTTCCGGCAAACTCTTTGTACTCTTCCCTATCTATCTCCCCGGCCCTGGGGTCGCTGTAGATGTCGATGAACTCCCTGATGTCCGAGCCGAAAAGCCAGCCGTTCACCCCGTCCTGCAGGAGTTCCAGGACGCCTCCATCCCTGGAGGCCAGCGTCGGCACACCGTTGAGCGCTGCCTTCATGTAGCTGGTGCCGCAGGCCTCCCAGCCGGAGAACGGCGTGAACAGTAGGAGGTCGCCGCCCGAGAGCAGGAGCTTCGCCTTATGGGCGTCGTAGTCGGGGATGTAGACAACATTTCCACGCTCCCTGTGGAGGGCCGCGAACATGGAGGCGTACCTGAGCCCGTCCTCGTCGCGGGGATGGGGCTTGCCTGCCAGCACGAAGACTGCCTCTAGGTCGTTGTGTTCCTCGATGAACCTGGACACGAAGTAGGGCCTCTTATACCTGGTGAGCCTTCTGGCCCATACCACTATGGGTGCGTTGTCCGGCACCCTCATGCCGGGTTTATATCTCCTCAGCAGCTCCTCTAGTTGCCTCCTGGCCTCCAGGTGGGCCTCCCAGAGAGCCTCCTTGTCCAGGCCCTCCAGCCCCTTCTCTGCCACGAGTCTCTTCACGGCTGGGTGCATCCACCTCTCCACGTCGACGCCGTTGGTTGCGTGGGTAAGCTTGTCCCTGTACTCTGGGAACATTCTCCTGGTGATCTCCAGGTGTTTGGCGGAAACGGTGAAGCACGCCTTGGCCTTGCCGAGGCCCAGCCTGGTGAGTATTACGTTGTCTCCGGGCAGGTCGGCGTCGAACTCCTGGGAGAGCAGCTTGGAGGGGAAAACTGGGTGTCCCCAGGGCCCGGGTGTGTGGGTGGTGAACCTGAACCTGTCGAAGCCTGGGAGGGCCAGCACGAGTAGCGCGGTGTATGCTTCCTGGAGGTCTATCCACTCGACTTTATCGAGGCCGATCCTCTCCTCCAGGTACCCCGCCGAAGCCTTGGCCAGCAGGATGTACTTGTAGGGGGTTTCATCCTCGTCCTCTATGTAGACCCTCTCCGTGAGCCTGCGTGCCCATGTGGGGCAGGTGGCCTCGAAGAACACTACGCGCCCGTTCCCCCTCTCGTAGAGCCAGGGCCTGACGTGGACCTCCTCGCCCCTAAGGGTGACGGTGAACTCCTCCTCCGGCCTCAGGGCCTCGTGGATCGGCACGGGATGCGTCTGGGGGCGGGGTGTGGGCCTAGTGTTCCGGAACTCGTAGTCTACGTAGCCTCCACGGTAGAGGAGCGTCAGCACGAGGTAGTCCAGCCCCCTCCTCGACGCAGCGTAGAACTTGTCGGCCTCCAGGATCCCTAGGCCGCCGGCATAGGTGTATAGCTCCTCCAGGCCTATCTCAGGGGTCACCGAGACGTAGACCAACCCGGATCACGCGGCAACACTATCGCAACCCGCAGTTATAAGGTGAACCCGGGGGGCGTGCCAAGCCCTTAATACTGGTTCCCGGGATCCTCTACCAGGTGCCCTGCTTGGCCAGCGCCCCCATGGTCTTCAAGCCTCTTAGCCGGAGAGTGTTGAAACTGGTTGTGGGAGAGCCGCCCAAAGGGCTCAGAAGCCCGGTCCTGATGGCCGAGCCCCGGGGCTATCCGGACACCTGGAGGGTTGAGGCCGGGTCCGAGGGCTACACGGTCGGATGGGGTGGGAAGAGGCTGACCACGCTGCTGCATCCATCCGTCGAGGAGAACTATATTGTTATACGCCACACGCTGGAAGGCAACGACAGGGTCTACGGGTTCGGCGAGAAGTACCTCCTGAGCCTGGACCGCCGCTACAAGAGGTTCCACCTGTGGAACGCGCCCCAGTCTTGCCACCTACCCTCAGGCGACCCCATGTACATCTCCGTGCCCTTCTACATGGTGGCCCGGCCCGGCAAGTTCTACGGGGTCTTCGTGGACCATGCTGGCTACATAGGCGTGGATACGGGCGTGGAGAGTCTGGACGCTGTGACGCTGAGGATCAGGGGCGGGGGTGCAGTCGTCTACATAATCGCCGGAGATACGCCCTCCGAGATCCTCGACACATACACCGAGATGACGGGGAGGCCCTACATGCCGCCCAAGTGGGCCCTGGGCTACCACCAGTGCAGATACAGCTACATGTCGCAGGCCGAGGTCCTGGAGGTGGCTGAAAAGTTCAGAGAGCTAGGGATCCCCTGCGACGCCATATATCTCGACATCGACTACATGGACGGCTACAGGATCTTCACATGGAGCAGGGAGAGGTTCCCCGACCCCGAGGAGCTTGCCCGGAGGCTCCACGCCCTAGGGATGAGAATGGTGACCATCATAGATGTAGGGGTTAAGGCGGAGAAAGGGTACAGGGTATATGATGAGGGCATGAGGATAGACGCCTTCCTCAGGAGTAGCAGTGGGGAGCTCTTCAGGGGAGGTGTGTGGCCGGGCACATGCGTTTTTCCCGACTTCCTGCGGAGCAGCGTGAGGGGGTTCTGGGCCAACCTGGTGGCAGAGCACCTGTCCCGTGGCGTGGACGGCGTGTGGCTGGACATGAATGAACCCGAGATATTCTACATGGAGGACAGGCTGGAGGAGGCTGTCCGGAACCTCTACGAGCACCTGTCCCGCGGCGAGGTTGACGAGGCGGGGATGAAGTTCTACTTCGACACCATGCCCAGGGTCTGGACCGGTGGCTTCAAGCATCGCGGCTACACGGAGATAGACGCGTACCACGTGGACGATGAGGGTAGGAGGGTGAGCCACATGGATCTCCACAACGCCTATCCCCTCCTGGAGTGCGAGGCTACCCTGGAGGGCTTCCTTAGAAGGGATCCGGGTAAGAGGTGGTTCATCCTCACCCGGGCAGGGTTCGCCGGCATCCAGAGATGCGCTGCCACGTGGACCGGGGACAACGACTCCGACTGGGGCCACATGGCTGCCAGCATACCAATGCTGCTCAACCTGGGCCTCTCAGGCATACCCTTCGCCGGCGCCGATGTGGGGGGCTTCAAGGACGATGTAGACCCGGAGATGCTGGTCCGCTGGATCCAGCTGGGAGCCTTCTACCCCTTCTTCAGGAACCACAGTGCAAAGGGGACTAGGAGACAGGAGCCCTGGGTTTTCGGCGAGCCTTACACCTCGATTATAGCCGAGGCGATAAGGCTCAGGTACAGGTTCCTCCCCTACATCTACACACTGTTCGCCGAGAGCCACCGCAACGGGAAACCTATGATGAGACCCCTCTTCCTAGAGTTCCCGGAGGACGAGGAGAGCTACGATGTCTCGGACCAGTTCCTAATAGGAGACTCCCTGCTAGTTGCACCCATCATAACGCCTGGAGCCCGGGCGAGGGCCGTATATCTTCCCCGGGTGAGGTGGACGGACTACTGGTCTCACAGAGTCCTGGGACCAGGCTGGTCCTGGATCGAAGCTCCCCTCGACAGGATCCCGCTACTCTTAAGGGAGGACGGGGCCGTGCTGACCACGGATCCCGTGGAGAGCACCGCCGTTAAGCCCAGCCTGCTGAGGATTGAGGCCTTCCTGGCCAGAAGGACCAGGCTGTACTTCTACGACGATGACGGCGAAACCCTAGGCTACAGGGAGGGCAAGTACTTTGAGGCGGAGGTAGTGCTTGAGAGGAGGGATAACAGGGTCTTCCTGGAATTCAACGTTACCAGCATGGGATACTTGCCCTCCTACAAGGAGCTTGAGGTAAGGATACTCAACGGGGAGGGCCTGGAGTTCCTCGAGTTCCAGGGTGGGGAGGCCGAGTTCTCGGTCCGGGAGGGAGTGGCTGTCGCGAGGCTGAGGTTCGATGAGTTGGCGAGTCCCGGCTCTTAACCGTTTTATCCCCCAACTGGAATAGAGGGTTTAGGGTGGTCCAGGGGTGACTTTCTCCATAGTCGCTGTAGATCCCGAGAAGGGCGATATCGGAGTAGCGGTGGCCTCCAAGTTCATAGCAGCTGGCTCAGTAGTCCCATGGGTTAAGGTTAGGGTCGGCGGGGTTGCCACCCAGGCGTGGGCCAACGTGAGGTTCGGCCCCCTGGTGCTCCGGCTCCTGGAGGCCAACTACTCGCCCAGGAAAGCTGTGGAGACCCTGCTATCCACCGACCCCAGAAGAGAGCATCGGCAGCTGGGTGTGGTTAATGTGAAGGGGGAAGCTTACGCCTACACGGGCAAGGAGTGCCTGGAGTACGCGGGCCACATAGTGGGTGAGGGCTTCGCGGTTCAGGGCAACATATTGGCTGGCCCGGAGGTCCTCGAGGCCATGGTCAAAGCCTACGAGACCACTGGCGGGGAGCTTGTGGATAAACTGCTGGCGGCGCTCAAGGCTGGCGATAGTGCTGGAGGTGATAGGAGGGGGAAGCAGAGCGCGGCAATCATAGTGGTTAGGCCGTGCGGAGGCTATGGAGGCTGCGAGGAGGGCGCTGACAAGTACGTGGACCTCAGAGTTGATGACCATCCTGAGCCTGTAGTGGAGCTAGAGCGTCTCTTCAAGATATGGGAGATAACCATACTGGAGAGGGAGGATCCAAGCGATGTCGTCGATATAGCGGAGGTGGCGGCCGAGATCCAGGAGGCCCTCAGGAGGCTCGGCTACTATAGCGGTGAGATCACTGGGAAGCCTGACAAGGAGACCATGGAGGCGCTAGAACGCTGGATGGCTATCAACAACTTTGAGAACAAGATGAGACGGGACGGGAAGCTATGGGGCACGGTCTACAGGTTCCTCTTAGAGGAGGCTAGGCGCAGGACCTAGGCTTGTGAAAAAATCCTGGCAGCCGCTGAGCGGTCTACCAGGAACACGGTGACGCGGGCCTCTACGCCTATGGCCTCCCTAGCCTTGGCTAGGGCCTCCCTTCCTGTAGAGGATCCCTCGGTGCCCTCATATACAGCGGCCAGCACCTCCCCCCTCCAAGCCAGGATTCTTAGAGCGGTCTCGTCGCTTAGAGCCACGATGTATAGTATATCATCACTATTGGCTGAAAGTTTTCTAGCCCGTTCTTCGACCTCCACCAGCGTTGTTGTGAAGGATTCTAAGTACCTAGATCCCATCACCAGCTCGCTGAGCATAAGCGGGTCAGCCAGCCTCATGCTTAGGTCCTCTATACCTGGAAAGCCCTCCTTGAGGGGTGCGGGTGCCACAGCAGCAGTCCCTGAGAGCTTTGTACCCAGCCCCTTGAGAGCCCTAGAGATCAGGGAGGCCACAATGGGTTCCACTAGTGTATGAGCTGACACCTCGACGGAAAACTTCGCCTCCGCACCCCCTGCCGCGGGCCTCAGGTTTACTACGAAGTGGATCCTGGCGTCGCCTTCCCCGGTATAGGAGACCCTGTAAGGAGGTTCGCGGCGTACCGCGAAGTCTACTCTAAGCATCCTGGTGGAACCATGAACCGTGACGGGGAGGACAGCTGATACGATGTTTCCATTTTTCTTCTTAATCTTCCTGAAGACCTCGAGGAGCCCGAGAAAAGTTGAGGGTTCGCCTATAATGGCGTATGCCTCCTCGAGCCCTGTCTCCAGCCTGACCTTTAATCCAAATCTCCTCATCATTCAACCCTACGAGCCAGCCTAAATCAATATAGTATAGAGTGTACGGGATAAGTGTTTCCCATTCTAAACAGCAAAAAACTCGATTACAAGGTGTCCGATGTAAAGCCCGCCAGGGTCTGACCAGCATCTATCACGAAGACCTGCCCCGTTATGCTGCCAGCCTCTTCGCTGGCCAGGAAGGCAACCAGCTCGGCCACCTCGCCCGGTTTGACCAGTTTCCCTGTCAACGTATTTCTCCTGGCCCAATCCTCCGGCTCCACGCCCAGGACCTTGAACATGCTCAGCCCCATGTCTGTCTCGACAAGACCAGGTGCAACAGCGTTGACCGTGACGCCCGTCCCTTTGAGTTCCTGGGCTAGGGCCTTAGTCAGCCCTATGATTCCAGCTTTGGCCGCACTGTAAGGGGCCAGCAGAGCCAAGCCATGTATCCCGGCTATGCTTGACATATTGATTATCCTTCCCCACCCCTCCTCCACCATGGCTGGGAGGGCCCTCCTGGTGCAGAGATAGACAGATTTGAGATTAACAGCGATAGTCCTATCCCAAAGAGCCTCATCCACCTGGACCAGCGGTGATGCGAGGCCCCATCCCGCGTTATTCACTAGGACCAATGGTTTCCCAAGCACCCCCTCCACCTCTCTGAATAGACGTTCAACCTCCTCGGCACGAGAAACGTCAGCCTGAAACACAGCTCCATCTCCGCCCGCCTCCCGCACCATGCGCAGGGTCTCCTCAGCCGCCTCCCTCCTTTTTCTGTAATTTATAGCTACGATGTACCCTTCTCTGGCCAGCCGCACGGCTATAGATCTTCCTATGCCTCTGCTAGAACCGGTGACCAACGCGACTTTTTCCGCCAGGGCTTTTCACCATGTTCTTGGTTCATAGGTCTTCTGTAATATGGGGCACGCTGCATCCCCAGGAGCTTCGAATACTTTTCGCGGAGCTTCTCGTGAACCCAGTTTATGAGCCCTGTTCTCAAGGCGAGCCTCTTGCCCAGGATCACTACACCTTCTCCAGGACCCAAGCACACACCGGCCAAGGGGCGGCGGCTGGTTATGAGGGGCTTGTAGGGTTTTTCTTCTTTGCCGGTGATTTTTGCGGCTATGTTTTCCACGGCCCTAGACGCGCTTCTAATGGCTTCACGAGCCATTTTGAGGCTTATATTGCCACCATGTTCGAAGTGCATGGTGTCCCCGGCTGCGTAGACCTTGCCGTCCATTCCGCGGACTCTAAGGTATCTGTCTACCCGGAAGAACCCCTGCCTGGTTAGCGATTCTCCGGGAGCATCTATTCCTGGACCCCTGAAGCCTGCTGCCCATACTACGGCGTCGGCCGGTATCTTAGAACCGTCACGAAGTACTACTCCTTCTGCTGAAACCCTCACAACAGGTTGGCCCATAACTAACCTGGCGCCGAGTCCCTCCAGAACCCTGCGAACTATTCTCGATGCTCTACGGTTCCCCAGAACTTCTAACGGTTCCGAATTCACATCTACCAGCGTAATATCGAGCTCCAGCCCCAAGCTCTTGGAGAGGCTCAGTAGTTCTGCCGCCATTTCGACGCCCACGAATCCTGCGCCTACTATGACTATACTGGAGATCCTCCCTTCCCTGATGCGTCTACCTAGCCACCAAGTCTCGCTCACACTACACGCCGTTATGCTATGCTCCTCCGCTCCCGGCACACCATAGAACGCTGGCCTGGCCCCGGCCGCTAGGACCAGGTAGTCGTACCCGAGGACTTCGCCACCCTCCAGGCGTATGCGGTTATTCTCGACGGCTACCACACGGGCGTCTACCAGCTCTATGCCAGCCCTCTTGGCGAGGCTCTCGACGCTCCACTCAACGTCTACCGGCTCATAACGTTGCCCAGCTAGGGCGGGTGTTAGGGGTAGAAAAACCATCTTCGGGGCAAGGGTTACCCATAGGCACTCGGCACGCTCGCATAGGCCTAGCTTCTCCAGCTTCCTCACAGCCTCGACTCCGGCGAACCCGCTTCCCACGACTATTATCCTCACGGCTCTGCACCCGCGGGCCGCGTCTCCGACTTTGGAGGTCGGAGGATATTTTTATATATTATGGTATTTTTCGTAAAAAATTAGTATAATTAAAATATATGGATCGTTATCTATAGCGACAAACCGATGCAAGCCAGATATATCCTGTCAGCCCCAAGGTTACGTGGATTCAGAGGGGTGGGCAACGTGGAGGGATACGTGTTGGTCACCGGTGGTAGCAGGGGGATCGGCCGGGCCATAGTCCTTAGGTTCGCAGAGGCTGGCTTCAGAGTGCTCTATACCTACAATACAGGGAGGAAGGCGGCTGAGGAGACCCTGCGCATGGTGCGGGAGGCTGGAGGCAAGGCAGCCTTCACCAGGATGGATGTTTCGGACCCCTCTAGCGTCGAAGAGGCTAGAAGGTGGGTCGAGGAGCAGGCCCCCTACCTCAACGTATTGGTAAACAATGCTGGCATACTCCACGTTGGGGGCATCGAGGACACTAGCCTCGACGAGTGGGAGAGGGTGTTTAGGGTCAACGTCACTGGGGTTTTCCTGGTCACCAAGGCCTTCCTACCCATGCTGCGTCGAGCCCCCTGGGCCAGCATAGTGAACATAGCTAGCATAGCGGGTCAGACAGGACATATTGTAGCCTCGGCCGCCTACGCGGCGTCCAAGGCCGCCGTCATAGGGCTCACCCGTAGGCTAGCGGTGGAGCTTGCCCCGAAGATACGGGTGAACGCCGTGGCGCCGAGCTTCGTCGAGACAGACATGGTACGCCAGTTCATCGATACGCCTGAGAAGAGGAGAAGGGCATCAGAGCTACACCCCTTAAAGGACATCGCCAAGCCGGAGGACGTGGCCGAGGCCGTTTACTTCCTGGCAACACCCGCCTCCAGGTTCATAACGGGCCAGGTTTTGGGAGTGAACGGCGGGAGGCTAACCTCCTGAGCCTGGGGTTCCGTGTGGTGTCAAGATCCGTATTGCCGGTACGGCAGAGGCAGGCGCCCAGCATAGTCTACAAGTACGGGTAAAATCAGCACCACTACCAGGCCTGCCAGACATAGGGTGAAGGCCCTCCCTAAACCCGCTCGGTAAAGCTTCGAGGCTGCGAGGGATCCCAGAAGTAGACCGCCCGCCACGCCGAGGAGAGGAGCTGCTGCACCAGGGATCAAGATTGCCATGATTATTGCTGAGAGGTCCACTGTCAAGGCTGCCAAGACGGATCTCCAGAACTCCTCACCCCTTACCCCGAGATATTCGGACAACATCCACATTGTGAACGCCTGAATGAACACCAAGATGCCGTACGTCACGGCGAGATTAACTGCCAGGAGTACAGCTGAACCGCCAAGCCCTTTCTCCACCAGCATGTCGAGGGAGTGGCGGAGCACCTTACCATAATATTCGAGCATCGAGAGCGGGGATGGGGAAAGTTCTGCGGGCTCCATGTATAAGCCCGTTGTATCATTGTACTCTTCTTTTTAAAAGAGCTTCGCCTCGCCAGTATCGACGTACCTGAGGATCCTTCTGGCCCTGCGGGGCCCCAAGATCCTCATCAACGTCGCCGCGGTGATCCTCCTCTGACGCCTTATCCTCAGGATCAGCTCGGCCGTTGAGGGGCCTATTCCGGGGACCCTTAGGAGGTCCTCTAGGGGAGCGTCGTTTATGTCGACCGGGTACATGTCGGGGTTGGCCTGCGCGTAGACCTCCTTGGGATCCATGTCCGGCAGCATCCCCCTGTCGTCCAGTATTGTCCTCAGCTCCTTGAGGCTGAAGCCGTAGCTTCTCACCAGCTCCGACGCCTGGTAGAGCCTCATCTCCCTCCACGTCGGCACAGGCTCCCTATCCTCCAGGGGCGTTCCCTTCATGGGTGTGAAGGCGCTGAAATGTATCCTGCCTATGCCGAGGGCCCTGTAGAGCCTCCAGACGAGCTTCAATATGTCGAGGTCGCTCTCCTCGGCGAGCCCCACCACCAGCTGGGTATCCACGCTGGCCCTACTCCACCTCGCCTCCCTCACCAGGTATTCGAGCCTGTATAGTATGTCCCGCCTCCAGTCCCCCTTGCTGGGCGCGTACTCCTGGAAAGCCGAGGCGTCCACCGCCTCCACATTGATGCCAACCCTATTGGCGACTCTGGCGGCCTGCTTTAAATACCACCAGCTCGTGCCCGGCATCAGCCGGAGATGTATGTAGCCAGTGTATCCCCGCTCCCTGAGCTTCTCAGCTACCTCGAGCTCCTCCTCAACTATGGCGTCAGGGTCCCCGTAGAAGCCGCTAGACAGGAAGAGGCCCCTGACCACCCCCTTCCTGTAGAGCTCCAGGAACACGTCAACAAGCTTTTCGGGCCTCCACTTCCTCCTCTCAACCCCCCTACGCCCCCTCCTGAAGGGGCAGTATAGGCAGTCCATCTTGCAGCTGGAAGCTAGGAGCGTCTTGAAGAGGGCTACCCTCCTACCCCTAAAGCTGGACTCGTATATGGGTGCCTCGGCCCTATCATACTCCGCCCCCATCACCAGTACGCGCCACTTGTCACTCCTCGGAGCCAAACCAGACACTCACATAAAATAGGGCGGCACCCCCTCGAAAACTTTTCCCAGAGCCCTGGGCGAGGTGTGGTTTAATACAGAGTCCAACGTCACCTAGGGAGGAGGCAGGGGGCGCAGGGCCGTGGAGCTGAGTCTCAGCGAGAATGAATATAGGGTGCTTAAGGCCCTGAGGGCTGGCGAGAAGCTGAGCCTCGGCGAGCTGGAGGAGCGGACTGGGCTGGACAGGCAGACCCTCATGGCCATAGCCGAGCTTCTCAAAGACAAGGGGATCATCAGGGTTAAGCGGAGAGTAGTGTATAGGTGCAGACCCACCGAAGAGGGTAGAAAGGCACTGGGAGAGGGGCTCCCCGAAGAGAAGCTGTTCAGGCTCCTCAGGGAGCTAGGCGGGTCCGCCGAAATACGGAGACTCGTAGAGGAGCTTGGCCGTAACACGTTCTCCATCGGCGTGGGCTGGCTCAAGAAGCTCGGGGCGGCGAAGGTTGGAGGCGGCCGCGTCGCCTTGACTGTGAAGGAGTGGAGGGCGCCGCACAGGAGCCTTCTCGAAGAGTGTGTCCGCGGCGCGTCGGTGGAGGAGGGCTCGTCCGGCGAGAAGGCCTTCAGGGAGCTGGCGTCTAGGAATCTGGCGGAGCTCGTAGAGGAGAAGGAGTTCTGGATCGAGGTTATCGCAGACCCTGGCGAGGTGCTGGCCAAGGCCCGGGTCGAGGCGTCCAGGCTTACGCCGGAAATGCTGGCCGACGGGACTTGGCGGAGCTACGTGTTTAAACGCTACAATGTTACTGCCGAGCCCCCAAGGGTCTATCCGGGGAAGAAGCACTTCTACGTCGAGTTCATCAACATGGTTCGCAGGGTCCTCTACGAGATGGGCTTCACGGAGGCGGAGGGCCCCTACGTTGAAATGGAGTTCTGGAACTTCGACGTCCTGTTCCAGGCACAGGACCATCCGGCCAGGGAGATCCACGACACCTTCTGGCTACGTCAGCCCAGGAAAGGCAGGCTTGACGAGCACTCCGATATTGTTGAGAGGGTGAGGAGGATACACGAGACTGGCGGCGAAACCGGGAGCAGGGGATGGGGCTACAGGTGGAACCCCGACATAGCTAGGAGGCTCATACTGAGGACTCAGACCACGGCGGTGTCCGCCAGGGTTCTTGCCGGGAGCAGGGAGGTGCCCCTCAGGGTGTTCACCATAGGGAAGGTGTTCAGGCCCGACGTGATAGATGCGAAACACCTGCCCGAGTTCTACCAGTTCGACGGCATAGTGATGGAGGAGGACATGAGCTTCGCCAGGCTACTAGGCATAATAAGGGAGTTCTTCGAAAGGCTAGGCATACCCGAGGTCAGGTTCAAGCCCGGCTACTTCCCCTTCACCGAGCCCAGCGTGGAGGGATACATATACATTGAGGGGAGAGGCTGGGTCGAGGTGTTCGGGGCAGGAATGTTCAGGCCTGAGGTCCTCGCCTCGCTCGGCGTGGAGCACCCCGTCGGGGCATGGGGCATGGGCCTTGACAGGATAGCCATGGACATCATGGGCCTCGATGACATCAGGAAGCTGTACACGCGCCGGGTGGACTACCTAAGGGAGACCCCCGTGAGGTGGTAGGCTGTGCCCGTGATAAGGCTCAACCCCCAGAGGCTGCTCCAACTAGTAGACCCCTCCATGACACTAGAGGAGCTGGGAGACCTCCTCTTCAGGCTAAAGTGCGAGGTCGAGCCCCTCGAGACGGGCGAGATAGAGGTGGAGGTCAACGCCGATAGGCCCGACATGCTGGTTTCCGAGGGCATAGCCAGGGCCGCCAAGGGCCTGCTGGGCAAGGAGAAGGGTATACCGAGCTACAGGGTGGTGGACACGGACTACGTCCTCGTTGTGGAGAAGGCTCCGACCAGGCCTTACATAGCCCTGGCCGTAGCATATGGGGTGAACGTGGACGAGGAGTACCTCACTGAGCTGGTTCAGTTCCAGGAGAAGCTGCACACTACTGTTGGGAGGAAGAGGAGGAAGATAGCCATAGGGCTCCACGACCTGGATAAGACCCCGGGCAAAACCATAGTTTACCGGGAGGCTCCACTGGACACGATGTTCACCCCTCTCCACGTTGGTAGGAGGATGTCGATCAGAGAAGCCCTCAAGGAGACTCCGCAGGGCAGGGAGTACGGCTCCATCTCCCTGTCGCCCTCCGGGCACCCGGCAATCTTCGCTGGCAGCGAGCTGATAAGCCTGCCACCCGTGATAAACTCTGACATTACCAGGCTGGAACCCGGCACCAAGAACCTGCTGATAGACGTAACCGGCACTGATCTGGAGACCGTGCTGGCAACCATGGACATCATAGCATCCAACCTGGCCGAGAGGGGTGCAACCATTGGGAGGGTCAGGGTCGAGGGGCTGGAGGAGGCCAGCTACACGCCGGTCCTGAGGACCGAGAAGATGGTGCTGGACACAGACTTCGCCTCCAGGTGGCTTGGCTTCAGGGTCACCCCGAGCGAGGCTGCCGAGCACCTGGAGAGGATGAGGCTGGGGGCCCGCGTACTGGATGAGGCCCGCGTAGAGGCGGTGATCCCGCCCTACAGGATCGACGTACTCCACCCCGTGGACCTGGTGGAGGATATAGCGATAAGCATCGGCTACGACAGGATAGAGCCTAAACCCCTGGAGCTGAGGACGCGGAGCAAGCCTCTGCCGCGGTGGAGGCTGGCGGACGCGGCCAGGGACCTTATGGTCGGCATGGGCTTCCAAGAGGTCCTCACCTTCATGCTGGCCAACCCCAGTGACCTGGAACGCATGAGGCTGGCGGAGGACCAGATCCTGCTCGAGAACCCTATAACTGCCGAGCTGGGAGGGTTGAGGAGGCTGCTCCTCCAGCAGCTCCTAAGGCTGGCGGCGGAGAACCAGCACGTCGACATGCCTCTCAAGGTGTTCGAGGTAGGAGACGTTGTGGCGCCGGATCCCGGCGAGGAGACGGGCGCCCGGACGGAGTTCCATGTGGCGGCACTGGTGATGTCCCCCAGGACAGGCTACGAGGAGGTGCAGGCCTACCTCTACGCGTTGCTCCGCAACCTGGGCGTAGGGTTCAGGATCATGGAGGCGGAGCACCCCACCTTCATGGAGGGCAGGGTTGCCAGGGTAGTGTTCGAGGGCGGCGAGGGCTTCGTGGGCGAGATCCACCCCGAGGTCCTGGAGAACTTCGGGATAAAGTACCCAGCGGCCGGCTTCGAAGTAGACATAACCGGGCTGGCATCGGGGGCGGCCCCTGTAGCCCGCCGCTAACACTCGGGCTCACAGCGGGCTCCCGGCCCTCTTGCCCGGGCTCTCTCACGACGGGCATGGGAGGGGCCGCCCAGTGACATGTATGCGTCTGCGCCCGTAATTATGGTTGCCCATCCTTTTTATACTCCCCCGGCTCAGACATGTTCGGTGGCTATTCGTGGACGTTGAGGAGAAGGTGCGGCTGGCCGTCAGGAACGCTGCTGAGATAGTCACGGTGGAGGAGCTGAGGAGGCTGTTCGAGACCACTGAGAGGCCTACGGGGTACCTTGGCTTCGAGCCCAGCGGCCTCTTCCACATAGGCTGGATCATCTGGGCCAGGAAGGTCCAGGACCTGCTGGACGCCGGCGTGGAGTTCACTCTCCTCGAGGCCACCTGGCACGCCTGGATCAACGACAAGCTGGGCGGAGACCTGGAACTCATCCGTAAGGCGGCCCGGTACGTCAGGTTATCGCTCAAGGCCCTCGGGGTCGAGGCCGACAAGATCCACTGGGTCGACGCGGAGAAGCTGGTGTCCGACAAGGACTACTGGGCCTACCTGATAAGGATAGCCAAGAACGCGAGCCTGGCCAGGATAAAGAGGGCCCTCACCATAATGGGTAGGAAGGCCGATGAGGCGGAAACCGACTTCTCCAAGCTTATCTACCCCTGCATGCAAGTGGCCGACATATACTACCTCGACGTCGACATAGCTCTTGGAGGAACCGACCAGAGGAAAGCCCATATGCTGGCAAGGGATGTGGCCGAGAAGCTAGGGAGGAAGAAGCCAGTAGCAATACACACGCCCCTCCTCACAGGGCTCCAGGGCACCGGGAGGATGGACTCAGCCGCCGTGGATGAGGAGACCCACGCTGTGGAATACAAGATGAGTAAGTCGAGGCCCGAGACCACGATATTCATCCACGACTCCCCTGAGGAGATAAAATCTAAGCTCAGGAAGGCCTACTGCCCCCCGAGGGATACCCGGTACAACCCTGTCATGGAGATAAACAAGTACATACTCTTCACCCTACCCGGCTTCGTGCTCCACATAGACAGGCCCTCCAAGTATGGCGGCCCCATAGACGTGGAGAGCTACGAGGAGCTGGAGAGGCTCTACAAGGCTGGCGAGCTGCACCCCTTGGACCTGAAGAACGCCACCGCTGAGGCCCTTGCCGAGTACCTGGAGCCGGTGAGGAGGATGTTCAGGGAGGACCCTGAGGCCCGCGGGATACTCGAGGAGCTGAGCAGAGCCACTATAACCAGGTAGCCCCCGAGGCTGGCGATAGAAATAAAAATTAATCCTCTACATGCCCTTGATTATACAGCGTGAAAAACAGGTTCACGCTTAACCTTCGAAAGAGAAGGTGGTGTAAAGCGGGATGAAGTACCTGATCAAGGTGAAGATAGAAGTAGATGGTATAGTTGACAAGCCTGACGTCATAGGCGCGATTTTCGGCCAGACGGAGGGCCTCCTAGGACCCGACTTCGACCTCAGGGACCTTCAGGACAAGGGGAGGATAGGGAGGATCCAGGTCGACCTTAAGACCAGGAACTCCAAGACCATCGGCGAGGTCGTGATCCCCTCAAACCTGGATAGGATTGAGACGGCCCTCATAGCAGCCATGATTGAGACCATAGACAAGGTGGGCCCTTACGGCGTCAGGATCAAGGTCTCCGAGATAGTGGACCTGAGGGAGGAGAGGGTGAAGAGGATAATCGAGAGGGCCAAGGAGATACTGAAGAGCTGGGGCAAGGAGAGAGGCATAGACTACAAGGCTATAGTGCAGGAGGTCAGCAAGGCCCTGAAACCCCCGGAGATAACCAAGTACGGCCCCGAAGGCCTCCCGGCAGGCCCCGACGTGGACAAATCGGATACGCTGATAATCGTCGAGGGCAGGGCCGACGTCCTCAACCTGCTTAGGTACGGGTACACCAATGTCATAGCCCTCGAGGGCGCCACCGGCAAGATACCTAACACCATAATTAAGCTGGCCGAGAGTAAGAAGACCATAGCCTTTGTGGACGGTGACCACGGGGGAGACCTTATCCTCAAGGAGCTCCTCAAGTTCGCCAAGATAGACTACGTTGCGAGGGCCCCGCCGGGGAGGGAGGTCGAGGACCTCACTGGCAAGGAGATAGAGGAGGCACTGGCCAACAAGGTGCCAGCGGCGGACTATCTGGTCAAAATGATGGCCAAGAAGAAGCCGAAGCCGGCGGAGCAGGTGGAGGTCAAGGCCACTGAGAGGCTGGTGGCGCTCCCCGACGATGTGCTGAACGCCATCAAGGGGCTCAAGGGAACCCTTGAAAGCATACTCTATAACGAGAAGTGGGAGGCCGTCAAGAGGGTTCCCGTCAGGGACCTGGTGGACACGCTGAGTCAGGCCGGGGAGAAGGAGGTCTATGCCGTGGTGCTGGACGGCATAATCACGCCGAGGCTTGTCGACACCGCGTCGGCCAAGGGTGTCCAGGTGATCATCGGAACAAAGATGGGCGCGGTGACCAAGAGGCCCTTCAACCTGCAGCTCCTAACCTTCGACGACATCCTCTAAAGACCCGGGTCCGCGTGTTTTTAGAAAAAGTCAAACAGGCTTTTTTGACCCCTCGACAACGCCTTTAGCCTGGCCTCGGTCACGCCGTAGTAGCCGAGGATCCTCAGCGCTGCCGGTATGACCTGGTGGTCCACATAGTAGTTGGAGTCGATGTCGCTTGGCTTCGCGAGGAAGTAGGGGTAAGCCCTGCTCGACAGGGTTCCCCCGCCCTTAACTATGACGTAGCCCACCTTGTCGCCCACCTCGACGGTGTAGCCCTTCTCCTTCATCCTCTTGGCTGCGGCCACGTGGGGCGCCTCGACGCTGTACTCTTTTATGGACTTGGTGAGGGTCTTCCATATGACCAGCTTCTCTAGGGGCACCTTGCCCGCCTTCAACTCCTCTATCAGGCTCTTCACGTACTCTATAGCCTTCTCTACGTCCCCCTCCCTCAGAACGATCTCCGCCACCTTCTCCTGCACCTCCTTTGCTATCTCCGCCCAGTCGCCCCTCACGGCCTCGAAGCCCACTATGTCTATCCTGCCGTCCTTCAGGAGGCCTATGTACCTCTTCTTGGCCTCCGTGAAGAAGACTCTTCGGTAAACCTTGTCTATCTTAATGTCGAAGCCCAGCCTCTCCTCCACCAGTTTGATGAACTTCTCCACCGTGCCCGGCTCGTGCCTGACGAAGAGGGAGTCGGTGTTGTGTACCAGTACCCAGTTGGCAAAGAATCTGTGTGTATCTTCGACTTCGAGATCGTAAACGTAGCCATTATATGCGATTCTTTCTATTCTTTGCACTCTTTGTAGGTCGAAACCCATTGTTTTGACGTTAGTCTTTTCTAAACCGTACCTGGCTCCCTTCAATCTTTCGTTCTTCCTATCACTCAGAAATCCTATCTCCCTCGCAAATTTGACAACGTCCTTTACAACTATGTGTTTACTATACGTCGTGGAAACCTTGCCTAGATACCTGTTTGGACTCTTCTCCTCAAACACGCTATTAGATATGCCCACGGCGAAAAGCAAGGCTCTTACAGCCTCGGCCAGCTCTTCGTTGGTTGTAGTAAGCCTTACTATGGGTCTTCCATTTCTAAGGATCACTGTGCCGTCGGCCGTGAAGTAGCCTCTTAGGAACGCCTTTATTAGCGGTCCCGGTAGGTTTAGAACAAAATCTGGTATTACCTTGCCTTTCCCGTTCTTGAAATTCCTAAGGATTCCTGCAAGCTTCTTGGATAAGACTGTTACATCGCCTTTTCCATTCTTTTCGTACCAGTTTGTTATTATTCCGGCTTTTCTCAGTGGCTCGAGTAGCTTTTTCTCTATTTCATCCTTATCCTTCCCTAACGATAATTGTATGTAGTATTTGCCTGAAGACCCTCTCCATCCGTAGCTTCCATCGCCGATGGCTAGACCTATGAATTCCCACATTTTTACCTCTGTTTCGCTTGCTTCGAGGTTTTCCACTACTGGCGCGTTTGGAACGACCAGGCTTTTCACGTGCTTTTTGAGATCTATTGGTTTTACTAAGGTTAGACCTGTTTTCTCGGTAGATATTCTCCGCCTGTTAAGTACATTCACGTAGCCTATGAGACTATGGTCCTCGGTTACATCGACATACCATTTATTTGTGAGCCAGACCCTGTACATGGTTTTACCACATTTGTGTCTCATGACGTACTTTACGGGTTTCCATGTAAGATTACCATCCTCATCAAGTGTGAGGGTTTCAATGTTTCTAAGGAATTTGTATTCCTTCCCATCAGGTGTTACAAGGTCGGGCTTACCCTCGAAGAGTTCGGATATTCTTACTACCCTTATCTTACCGTCCTTCCTTACTAGGACCTTTGTGTCGCCCGACACGCTATCGCCGTAGATCACCTCGAGGCCCAGTTCTCCGGCTATCTTGAGGGCCCCCATTATGGTCTGCCTGCCCCATGCTGTGACGGCCTCGGCGCATTCCCTGCAGTACCATCTGGCCACGGTCCAGCCCTGGTACCCGTAGGCGGCGTTTGCCAGCACCTTGACGGCCTTCTGCCTGTTGTCGAGGAGCCGGTACTCTGGCGTACCGGGCTCGTATTTCTTCATCTGCTCCCTCAGCCTCTTCCTCAGCTCTAGGAGGGTTTCCAGCACGGTTTTGAAGAAGCCGGGCGGCGCCTTCCTGAACCTGTGGCCCACCTCCGGTGCAATCCACACGCCCTCAGGGGGCTCCTCCTCGCCCCTCCTAAGCAGCGTGTCGGGGCCAACGTTGTATCTTATCATTATGTTGGGGTACATGGAGCTGAAGTCCAATACAGCTATGTCCTCGTGCACGCCTTTGCGGGGCTCGAGGACTATGGCTCCCTTATAAGTCAAGGGGGGCCGCTCAACTCTGTTGGGCACGAGTTCGCCCAGCCTGTAGGCCTCTCTCATGAGGTACCATTCCAGCCTGAACCCGACGCTGGCGGCTCCGACCTGGTCTAGGGGTAGGCCTGTTATGTAGGCAAGCTGTATGGCGAAGGGCAGGATCTTCTCGGCTATCCCGTAGGTGGCCACCACGTCGTCCTGGGCGTACTGGAGGAGCTTGTCCCTGAACTCGGGGTTTTCCCAGTACTTGGGGATTTCGTACCAGGGTATTTCAACCCTCTCCTCCTTCTTCATTACGCCCAGGTATTCGGCCACGTTCTCGAGGGTCTTTACCTTTATCTCGGGTATCTCCTCTGCGTAGTCGTACAGGTCTACGTTGAGCCTGCCAGCAACGGATATGTGGCCGTATACGCTGGTGGTTGGCTCTACTCCCACCCTCCTGGATAGGTCGAGCTTTATGCCGAGGACCTTGGCGCGGTCCTTGAGGTAGGGCCAGTCGAACTTGTTGGAGTTATAGCCCACGATTATGTCGGGGTCGTAGCTCTTCACGTACTCTACGAACCCCTTGATCACCTCTCCGTCGTCCATGTCCTCGGCCACGAACTGCCTGACCTCGCCCTCGCTGTTCATGGTGGATATTATTATGACGGGGTCGCGTCCGTGTTTGGGGCTTCCGGTAGGCGCGTACACCTCTATGTCGAAGGCGAGGACCCTGAGCTGGGGGATACCCTCCCGGTCGACGAGCCGGGGCCTCTCCAAAGCCCTGTAGACGGCGCCGACCCTGTACCCTTTCTCCTCGGCTTCCTCCACCTCGACCTCATGCCACGCGAAGGGCCTGATGTTGTTGTCGATCATGTACCTCATCACGAACCTTATGTCGGCCTCCAATACCTCTCTGACGCCGGGTATCTTTGCCGCCTCCTCCCTGTAGGTCCTCACGTACTCCGGTATGACCGTGGTTACCCTGATCACCTTAACCCTGCGGCCGAAGTACTTGTGCTCCACAGCGTCGAGCCCAACGATGGGCGATTTGGGCTTGGACAGCATTCTCAGCCTCTGCGATATGGCCGGTATCAGGTCCTCGGACTCGGGGAGCACGTAGAAGTAGGGGCGGAACCCCTCATCTATTACCACGACCCTCCTCCCGTCCTCCGCGACGCCCCAGAGGATCACCTGCGGCTTGCCGCCGCGCACCTCGTAGCTGGCGTCGAGGAGGTTGAAGACCAGCTTCAAGGCTCCCTACTCTACGTTACTATTCCGCCCCTCCGCCCTATTAGCGTTACCCGGATGCTTGGCCATGAGGAGACCTGGCTCCCCGCCAGGATAGTACCTGGGGAGGAAGAGGAGGGGGCGGTAGCCCAGGGATGCGTAGAGCCTTATGGCCGGGGCGTTGGAGGCCCTCACCTCAAGCCTGAACACGGCGGCGCCCATGGATACGAGCCTGTCCTCGGCCAGCTCCATGAGCCTCCTGGCCAGCCCCCTTCCCCTATGCTCGGAGTCCACACATATAGAGACTATGTGTCCCACCCTACGCCTCCTCAGTAGGGCCGAAACGTAGCCCACTACGCGGCCCCCCAGCACGGCCACCAGGAAGACCCCTGGGAGCCTCATAAGTAGGGCCAGGTAGGATGGGGGATACGCCTCCTGGCCGAAGCACAGCTGCTCGAGCCTATAGATGCCTGGCAGGTCGGCTTCCGAGGCTACTCTGAACACGTAGCTCCCAGGATTCACGGGCCCAGGCCTGGACTAGTGTTACATGGTTATCTAGGTTAAGTATAATTGCCCAGCAGGCCGATACTCTGCAGGGACGAGGCGTGAAGATACTGGAGTACAATGAGAAGACCGGCATGCTGAAGCTCCAGGTGGAGACCGAGGACGACCTGTGGTACCTGTACTTGGCGCTGAAGCCCGGCGACATAGTGGTAGCCAAGACCACGAGGGAGATCAAGGCCCCGGAGGGCGGGGGTGGTAGTAGGAGGATACCCATGGTCCTGGCCGTGAGGCTCAAGGCTGCCGAGTTCCAGCCCTTCACCACCAGGCTGAGGCTGAGGGGGATAGTTGTGGAGGGCCCCGAGAGGTTCGGCGTTAAGGGGTCGCACCACACGCTGAACATAGGCACAGGTGATGTGCTCACTGTGGTTAAGGAGGAGGGCTGGCCTCAGCCGCTCCTCAAGAAGCTGAGGGAAAGGAGCGCGAAGGGCGTGAGGGTCCTGCTGGTGGCCCTGGATTACGACGAGTACGCTGCCGCCCTGGCGTCGCCCCAGGGCCTCAAGCACGTGGCCAGGGGGAACCTCAACCTGCCGGGCAAGGATGATCCTGGGAGGGAACAGGTGCTCCGCACCAGGCTTGCGGAGGTCGCCAGGGTCGTCGAGTCCGAGGCTAGGAGGTCGGGTGTCGGCACGGTGATCGTGGCTGGCCCCGGCAAGCTGAAGGACAGGCTAGCCGAGATCCTGAGGGACAGGGGCCTCAAGGTCTACGTGGAGAACGCCTCCATGGGCGGCGAGGCCGGGATTAGGGAGGCCGTGAGGAGAGGCAGGATCGGCGAGATCCTGAGAGGCCAGGCTATCGTAGAGGCTGAAAGGGTAATCGAGGAATTCATGCGTAGGCTGGCCAAGGATCCGGGGATGATCGCGTATGGTGTGGACCAGGTGAGGCAGGCGGCGGAGCTCGGTGCAGTCGAGGAGCTCCTGGTCCTGGACGACCTGGTGAAGACCTACGACGAGGATCTGAGGAGGACAGTGGAGGAGATAATGGTAAAAGTGGATCGGGCCAGGGGAGGGGTTCACTTGGTGCCCTCCTCGACGCCTGCTGGCCAGAGGCTTAAGCACCTGGGCGGGATCCTGGCCCTCCTCAGATACAGGGTGGCTGAACACTAGGCTACTCTTCTCCTGGAGACAAGTATTCTTCCCAGTGTGGGGTGGTACTCGGCCACCCATGCCTCCTCCACTTCTCCTGTGTGAAGAGTCTCCAACACCTTGTCCAGGAGGGCTGGGTGGGTTGCATACATCGAGCCGCCTAGAGGCACCAGTAGGCCCTCATCCACCAGCTTGGCAGCGCGCCCTGATATCCGGCTTAGCAGGACCTCGCCTCTAAGCAGAGTGCCTTCCCGCGTGGGCTCCTCGTAAAGGTGGGCCACTCTACGTGCCTTCCTTAGGAGCCTGTTCTTGGTCTGAACGTAGTCCTTGAAGCCGGCTGGGCAGAAGTGGACTTTAAGTCTCTTGAGATTCCCAGCAGCCCATCTAACCACCTTGAGTGCGGTCTCCCTGCTACCCTCGACCGCGACGCCGCTGCTGGCCACCCTGAAACCCCTCCTGGTCACCGCCTCTATGTTGGACTCGCTGACCTCCATCTCGTTGAGGTTGAGGAACTCGGCGCCCATCTCCTCGAGCCTCCCCGCCAGCCGGATAAGCTCCTGCTCCCTCCCCGGAATGGCGGGTACCTCCACACCCACGTCCATCCCGGTGTGCTCCACCGCGATCTTGATCTTCTCCAGCATTGACGGGTGTGTTGGGTGGAACCGTATCTCGTCGAGGCCCGCGGCCTCGAGTTCCCCTAGTAGGCTCCTCGAGGCCAGCCTGCCCGACGTGTAGAGGTGTATGTGGAACCTGTCGCCGAACTCGGATTTCAGGGTCCTGAGAATCGTGAGGACGCGGGCCGGCCGGGCCAACGGGTCGCCACCCGTTATGCTGGCCCCTGAGGCACCGATCCTATATGCCTCCAGCAGTACTTGGGAGGGGTCGTTAACGGGTTCCTCGTTGACGTATATCCGGTCCTGCCCCATCCTGGACCTGCTGACGGGACAGTAGTAGCACCCGTCCCTGCATAGCCCGGTGACGAATACTACTATCTTGGCGCCAGCGTAGCAGAGGCTGCACCCCCTGGGAAGGCCTCCCGTGAAGACCCCTATCCTGGCGTCGCCGTGCACACTCCTCAAAGCAGGCCTCCCTCCCAGACGATCCTTCTGAAATGCTTGTTCTCCGCCGCCAACCTCCTAACAGCCTCTCCCACACTCTCGCCCGGGGCTAGCTCGTACTTGACGAAGACCCCGGTCCTGCCCAGCCGGTCCCTCCTGGTGAGGACCCTGACCCTCTCCATAACGGTCTCCACGCTCACGCCCACTATCCTGGCCACCTCGCTCTCCCTCCCTATGACCGGTGCCTCTCTGTGCCCTTTCTCGGTGGGCTCTATGAGGACGAGCCTCTTGTCGACCCCGGGCACCCGTAGCCCCTGGCCCAGCTGCTCGAGGTCGAGCATCCCGCCGAACCTGTAGAACTCGTACTCCCTCTGCTTGAGTTTAACCAGGGGGAAGGACACCATGCGTAGCTCCTCCTCGTCCAGCATGTAGTAGACCTTGGGGGTATGGTTGGGCGTCGCCTGGACTATGAGTCTCTTCACGGGCCTGTAGCCAGCCGTCTCCAGCGCGATCTCGATCAGGTAGGGGGGCGAGGGGTAAGGCACTACAACGTCGACGTCGCTGGCCTCCTTGACGTCGCCCCTGGCGACGCTTCCATGCACTATGGGGCTCAGCCCTCTGGAGGCCAGGGCCTCCATGATCCTCCTGGCCTCGGCCCGCTTCTCCTCCAGGATCCTCCAGTGCTCCTCCGTGTATACTACCTCCACGTACTCGTGGACCCTCGAAACCTTGTCGCGGGGCATCACTCCTCTCCGGATACCTGGTAGAGATGCATTAATAAACCATAGACACGGTGTGAAAACACCGTGGTGCCGGTTTGAACTGGGCGTCATTCATACTGGCGATCATAGCGTTCTGGGGTGTGCTGGAAGCCCTTTACAGGTGGAGGCGCGAGGCCTTCGAGTCGCGGGGTATAGAGGTGCAGGCCCCGGTCCTCATATGGAGGCTGGCCAAGTCCTTCGGCAGAATAGAGTCCGCCGCTGGCTCCAGGGCTGTGAGGATACTGTCCCTTCTGGGCGTGACTCTAACCCTCCTGGCCATGTTTCTCTACTATTTCCAGATAGGCGGCACTGCGCTGGGCAAGCTTATGGGCACGCTGCCCAGGGAAGCCCGCACGGTCCAGCTTGTGATACCGGGCATAACGATCACCGGTGAGAGCCTCGTTTACTTCATAGCTGCCGCCTCGGTAGCCATAGTGCTCCATGAACTGGCCCACGCGGTGGTCGCCGTCAATGAGGGGTTAAAGCTGAAATCAGCGGGGCTCGCCCTCTTCGCCGTTTTCCCGGCAGCCTTCGTGGAGCCTGACGAGGAGGAGTTCAACCGTGCGCCTAGATCCACTAGGATAAAGGTGTTGTCAGCTGGCTCAGCCGTCAATCTGGTGCTGGCCTTCATAGGTCTCTTCCTCGTATCCTACATGGTCTCAGCCCCCGGTGGCTTCATGGTGACCCAGGTGGAGCCGGGCTCGCCCGCGAGGCAAGCGGGCTTCGTGCCGGGGATGGTTATCGTGGAGGTCAACGGGACCAGAATAGATAGTCTGGGAACCCTGAAGAGCCTCATCCCTCCGTACGAGGAAGCGGTGCTCAACGTCACGGTCGAGTACGAGGGCTCGAGGAGAAGCCTCCTCGTGTACAAGCCGGCTAACCGTACAACCATTGGTGTCTATCTGAAGCCTATGGGCACCGTGCTCAGCGGTTTGCCCCAGGAGTGGTACGACAACCTGCTCCAGCTGGTCCTCTGGTTCCATGGCATAAACTTCGGCATAGCCATAGTGAACGCGGCGCCCCTATTCATAACGGACGGCGCAAAGATACTGGAAGCCGCGTCAGAGGCCCTGCCCCTGGGCCGTGCCAGGAAGCCCCTCCTCTACGCTGTCCAGGTGGTCACGTTGCTTATCCTGATCTTCGTCCTGGTTTAGCTAGACTATAGAAGGGGGGTGGTAGCCGGGCGGGGATTCGAACCCCGGTCACGGGGGTTCTCCCCTCGACCACGGAGGGCCAGAGCCCCGCATCCTGGGCCGCTAGACGACCCGGCTTCCCAGATCAGGGTATCAGGTGCGGGGTTTTTAGGATTTCTGTGTATCAGGTTGGGCGCCGCATCCCTAGCTTCGCGAAAAATTTATAAATACTGGTTAGAGTAAGGTTTATGTACAACCTGCGAAGGTGGTATATAAATATATTGGCTTCTCTGATGGAGGGTGAACGTTATGTTGAGTAATACCAACGACGAACACTTGGAGCCAGCCTCGGAGGAGTGCCCCCCAGAAAAGGTCGTGTTCGATGAGGAGCGCGGCGAATTCATATGCCTCGAGACCGGCGAGGTTCTCGAGCACCACGTGGTAGATCAGGGCCCCGAGTGGAGGGCCTTTACACCCGAGGAAAAAGAGAGAAGGAGCAGGGTCGGAGGCCCCCTCACCCCCATGGTCCACGATAAGGGCCTTGCCACGGTGATCGACTGGAGGGACCGCGACGCCTCGGGCAAGAAGCTGGAGCCCAAGATGAGGCTCGAGGTGCTCCGCTGGAGGAAGTGGCAGATCAGGGCCAGGATCCAGAGTAGCGTTGACCGCAACCTGGCCCAGGCCATGAACGAGCTGGAGAGAATAGCTGATCTCTTGAGCCTCCCCAAGTCTGCGAGGGAGGAGGCTGCCGTGATCTACCGTAAGGCCGTGGAGAAGGGTCTGGTTAGGGGTAGGAGCATCGAGAGCGTGGTGGCTGCCGCCATCTACGCTGCATGCAGAATCCTAAAAATCCCCCGCACGCTGGACGAGGTGGCCGAGTATACCAAGGCAGGACGTAAGGAGATTGCCAGGTGCTACAGGCTCCTCCTCAAAGAGCTGGGCGTGGGTGTGCCTATAGCGGACCCTATAGACTACATATCCAAGATTGGGTCCCAGCTGGGCCTTCCGGGCAAGGTTATGAAGAGGGCTGCCGAGATACTCCAGGAAGCCAAGAAGAAGGGGATCACCGCTGGAAAGGATCCCTCGGGCCTAGCGGCGGCAGCGATCTACATCGCCGCACTAATAGAGGATGAGCGGAGGACGCAGAAGGAGATAGCCCAGGTGGCCGGTGTAACAGAGGTAACCGTGAGGAACAGGTATAAGGAGCTTGCCCGCGAGCTCGGAATAGCCCTACCACTTCAGTAAGTAAAGAATGTGGAGGGAGGCTGGCTCCCTCTCCCACTCTTCTTTTATCCGGTCAGAGCAATCAGGGCTACGCCGGGCCCCCGGGAGCTGGCTACTCTATCACCATTATGTTCTCAGGTGGAAACCCCATTTCGGCCAGTATCTCCTTGACCCGGTACCTATGGTCTCCCTGAAGCTCTATCCTACCATTCTTAGCGGTGCCGCCAGTCGCCAGTCTTGACTTAAGCTGCGATGCCAGCCTCTTCAAGTCAACCTCGTGCTCGTCTATGCCCTCGATTATGGTAACCTCCCGGCCCCACTTGCGCTTCTCTAGCCTGATTTTTATCATCTGCTGTTCCTTGGTTAGCATCTCACAAAGCTCTGGCGGGAGCCCGCCACATATAGATGAGGTGAACCCCTCTTCCATCATATCTAGGCAACCCTTCCTGAGGCTTGTCGGGAGGATTCAATGGAAATAATACTTATAAGTCTTACCTAGACACTCAGGTATCCGGCTGACAGCCTTGGCTCACTACAAGTGCGGCAAGTGCGGCAAGGAGTTCACAGATGAAGACATAAAGCTCCTTCCCGGCATAAGGTGCCCCTACTGTGGCTACAGGGTCATCTACAAGATAAGGCCCAGCAGCATAAGGCGTGTTAAAGCTATTTAGTACAGTTTTACCCTACAGGATCCCCCTAATACATAACTGTGATCCGGAACAGTTAATACAGTGATGGGCCATTTAACTAGTTCCATCGCGGTGCCCGGAGGTCTAGGTCTCCCTTAAAAAGCCTCTCGGGCCCTCTGGATGTGCTATGCATGACTGGTTCACGGCATCAGGCTCCAAAAGCGGAGGTTCTCGCACTACTCCTGGCCGTATTGGCAACCATGCTTCTCCCCTTAACCGTAAATGTTGATGCGCATCTTGACCCACCCGACGACCCGGCGCTGGCCGTCAATGTGTACCTAAGAAGCCTGGAGCTCCTTCAGGACGAGGACGACGGGGTCGACGGAAACGCGGAGCTCATAATAACCTGGCTGGTCTCGCACGAAGCCCACGGCTCTGCAGCGGGCGTCATCACTATCGATGACTTTGACTGGGACGTGGAGCAGTCCAGGACTTTGGACGCATATCTTTACGGACATGTTGAGTGCAGCCCTCTTAACAGGGTGATGCTTGACGTACAGGTTGCGGAAGACGACACAGACCTTGCCACGACGATCGTGGCTGGCGTGGCAGGCGCGGTAGGGGGAGTTGTGGCAGGATTCCTGACCACCGGGGCCGCCATAGCTGTGGGCGCAGCTGGAGGGGGTTCCGGTCTCGTATCCATGTTTGCCGGTCTCAACGGTGTAGACGATCTAGGGAGAGCTGCACTCACGGTAACCAGCCCAGGCACCTACAGGCTCAGAGGCCAGGGCTTCGTTGCTGTCCTCGAGGTGACTGTTGCAACAATGAGCGGCTCGGCCTGTGCCCAGCCGGAACCTGTGCCTGCTGAGCTTCCCGAGGGTGTTGATAGGAGCCTGGATGAAAGGCTGGAGACAGGTCAGAGGAGCTTCGCTGCACTTAGGGAGGCTGTGCAGCAATCGTCTACAATAGGCTTTGAGGAAGGGAACCCGGCCAGCCTCTCAAATATGGATGTTGCAACCCTGAGGTCGGAGTTGCCACGTAGAATACTTCTAGGCGAGGTTGACCCGAGGGTCACCATTGCTGTCAAGATGGCCGCCGATCTGTCCGGGGGTTCTAGGCTCTCCCGCGAAGCGCTGGGAGACCTCTATGCTGCGAGATCCTTGGCGTCCGCTGGGGAGCATGCCTTGTCTCTGGACAGCTACGAGGCCGCATGGATCCTCTCCCTGAAGACGATCTTCAGGGTGGAGGCTGCCCCGGCATCGGGGATCACCGTATCTGTGGTCGACGAGGATGGCAGGCCTGTTGACAACGTTGCGGTGGACGTGTATCGTGGGGACCAGCTGGTTCTTTCCGTGAAGCCGGAGGATGGTAAGGTGGAGAACGTGACCCTGGAGCCTGGCGAGTATATGGTCAGTGTTAAGACGAGGTTCCTGAGCACTGATGTGGGCCTAGCATCGGCCACGTTTAACGTGGAGGAAGACGCAAACTTAACGGTGGTTGTCTCCTCCATCATTGTACCCGTGAAATGGATTCCGGCATTAGGGAATCTCATGATATCCCTGTTTTTTGGCCTGTTTTCGGGCCAGCTGGCTGGCAGGGCCGTGGCTGGTAAGAAGGCCGGGACTAGAAGGGCCGTTGGCCTGGCTGCAGGCCTAGCTGCGCTAGTGTTGTCTTTCGTCATTCTCCAAGGGCTACTATAAGGGTGAACGTTGCCGGACACTGCTGTGCGGGGAAGATCACGGACACCGGTCTCTAGGCCTGGCATGTGTATCGTCAGCCCTGCGCGGGCACATCATCGCGCATGTGCTCTGCCCTTTCGAGCCACATCATCCGTTGGTTTATTTATTGCGGCGAGATTTTTACCTTAGTGGTAAGTGTTGCTGGAAGCCCTGGCATCTGGCCTGCTGCAGGGCTTGCTGGAGTGGCTGCCGGTCAGTAGCAGTGGGCAGGTCTCCCTGATACTGATGGGTCTGCTGGGCGTCACGCCCGACTATGCATATAGGTTCTCCCTCTTCCTCCATCTGGGAACAGCGTTCTCGGCGCTTGTCTGGTTTAGGGATAGGTTGCTGGAGGCCCTGCGTGGCGGCGAGGTTCTGGGCTTCCTAGTCTACAGCTATGTGGCCTCAATGGTGGTGGGGGGTCCAGTATACCTGGTGGCCTCCGGGCTGGCCGTCGACAGGTTGACCCTAATTATAGGAGTCTTGCTGGTGGTGACGGGTCTGTTGCTGGAGACTTCCAGGAAGGGTGGCGGGGCTGGAGGCGTGCCTCGGCCCCTAGACGCCGTCCTAGTAGGTGTTGCTCAGGGGTTCGCGGTGCTGCCAGGTCTTTCTAGAAGTGCCGTCACCATAGCTGTCCTGGCGCTGAGGGGTTATAGGCCGGAGGTGGCTGTTGAGTACTCCTTCATAGCCTCGATACCGGTTACCCTGACCGCAGGCCTATATGAGGCGCTTGGCGGCGTGGGGGGCGGGTTAGAGGGCGTGGTGGCGTCGGCAGCGGCTTTCGCTGCTGGTCTTGTATCCATCGGCTTCATGGTGGGTCTTGCTAGGAGGGTTAGGCTTGGCCCCTTCCTAGTTGCCCTTGGTTTGATCATTCTTGCCCTCTACCTCCCAGTGCTGTCGGGCATAGTTTAATTCCTCTATTACTACCTAGTTACACGCGTGGTGATGTTTTGAGAAAAGCCGTGGTAGGTGTCGACGGCTCCAGGTATAGTATGGCTGCCTTCGAGTATGCTTCCACGCTCCTCCACCCTGAGGAGTGGGAGCTGGTGTTGGTCCACATCCTGGACGAGGTCCTTATAGAGACCGCTGCGAAGGCTGGCATATCCCTCGACGAGTTCCTCAGGAGCAATGCCGAGAAAGCCCTCGGCCCGGTGGAGGAGAAGGCTAGGAGGCTCGGCTACAGGGTTAAGAGGGTTGTCAGGCCTGGAAAACCTCACGACGAGATCATAAACGTAGCGGTGGAGGAGGGTGCCGACCTAATAATAGTGGGTTCGCGGGGCATGAGGGGGCTTAAGAGGCTGATCCTGGGAAGCGTGTCGAGCTACATAGCGTCGCACTCCCCCATACCTGTGCTCATAGTACATACGCGGGGAAGACCATGAGGGTGGTTCTCGGCGTATCCGGGGCCAGTGGCTCGATCTACGCGTATAGGCTTGTTGAGGAGCTGTCGCGTCACGCCTCCGTGGAGACCATATACACGAGGGCCGCCCTCAAGGTTGCGGACACGGAGCTGGAGGGCGGCGCCAAGGCCCTGTTGAGCCAGCTCGAAAGGTTCTCGGATGCCGTCTACAGTGAGGACGACTTCGACTCCCCGTTGGCCAGCTCCAGCAACTTAAGGGACGCGATGGTGATTGCTCCATGCAGCGTGAAGACGCTCTCAGCAATAGTGCACGGCTATGCCTCCAACTTGCTTGTAAGGGCGGCCCTTACCATGCTGAGGTTCAGGAGGCCCCTTGTCCTAGTGGTCCGTGAAACGCCACTCGGGGTTGTCGAGCTGGGCAACATGCTTAGGGCGGCGGAGATGGGTGCCGTAGTCATGCCCGCCGCTCCCGGGTTCTACCATAAGCCGAGAAGCCTGGATGATCTGGTGAACTTCGTGGTGGGAAAAGTGCTTGACGTCCTCGGCCTACCACACAGCCTTTACCAGCGCTGGGCATCCTAGATGACGTCGTCATACTTGCCGAAACGTCTGGTTATCAGGCTCTTGGTCTTGTAGTCTATGTCAGACTCCTTGAGCTCCTCGAACATGTCCCTCATAGCCCGTCTCTCCTGCTCCTTCTTCACCGCATACATGCATTTCCCGTCAGGTAGCAGGGCCTTGAGGGCACAGTAGGCGTATTGGCAGCCGGCGCCTATGCAGTTGTCGCCGATCCAGCGGCAGTAGGTGACCTTGATTTGCTTGCCCCTCGAGAACTCGTTGCGTATCACTAGGGCCCTCTGGTTGCACCTGAAGTAGGGGCAGAGCTGGTTACACTTATTGCCTATAGGCCTGGGCTGCGGGCCTCCCGCCTCGGGTCTGCCTGGTCCACCCGGCCTCCTGTGGGGCCGTCGTTGGTCTCCTGGCCTAAAATCCCTTCTAGGGAAACCCAACTCCACTCCCCATCGCTACTTCTCACGCATCATATAACCCGCACCGTGTAAGACGGGTCTGCTAGAGTTGTTCTAAGGCTTGTACCATTTAAACGTTATGTAGCGGGCCTGACCCCTGCCCTTGTCAACAGCCGCTATGATGAAGGTCTTCCGTACGGCGTGGCTGAGCCTCCCTGCCCTCACTATTTCTATGGGGTCGAGATCGGCATGCATATCCATGACGTGGACGAGGAAGGGTGCATGGTCTATGCCCGGCCCGTACTCGTAGACGGCGAAGTCGGAGCCGAACTTTAAGCCCGACCTGACGACGTAGCCTCCCTCTCGCAGCTCCTTGTATACGAGGTACTGCTGGTCGAACTCGGTTATGGCTCTTCTAGCCCTCTCTCGCAGCTCATCGATGCTTAAGGGTTTGCCGCGGCCAGGAGTCCAGACCTCCAACACACCCTTCTCCGCCAGGTACATGGCTTCTAGCAGGGAGAGTTCCAGGGGTGCGTCGAACTCGGGCTCCTTCGGCTTCCTTATGCCGAAGGGCTTGCCGTAGAAACCGTCTTTGAAAAGGGAGACTGCGTCCTCACGGTCGAAGACTACTACTCGTATCCCCAGCAGCTCGCCGCGCGCAGGCATGGATGTTCATCCGCTCAGTACTTGTGCAACGCCAAGTAGCGTAGGTTGTCAGCAGCCTCCTTAATGATGTCACAAGTATCCTCCAAGGTGTCCACGATCTCCTTGAGCAGCATCAGCATTGTTATGTCGCCCGAATAGCTGCTGTAGAGGTGGGGCGTTATGTTCCGATAGAGGCTGTCGGCAGAGTCCTCCAGCTTGCTAACCTCCTTGGCGGCCTCCACGCTCCTCCTGGCAGAGTTCATGGACAGCATCCGTATGGCGTCGTGGAGCTTGTCGTATGCTTTGAATACTGTGGAGGCGAATTCTGTAACCATCCGGCCTGTCTCCTGGCTCACTGATGCGTTCTGCTTGCTGGTCACAAGGACCCTGTAGGCGAGGGCATCCATGTTCTGGGCCACCCTCTCCAGCATGTTGACAACTGTGGCGTAGAGGTCCTTATAGATCAGCGTGGGGGCTATTCTTACAATATACTCCAGCGTCTTGTCCTTAACCTCCTCAGCCGAGTTCTTGAGGCTCCTGATCCTCTCGTACCTGGCCCTTATGGCCTCCTTCTTACCCTCCACAAGGTCCTCCACTATCTTGACAGACTCGCCCATCGAGTCCCTTACATGGCTGCTGAGGCTCATTAGCTGCTCAATCACGCTCATCTCTGCGAGCGATATGCGCCTGGGGTCCACCGGGTTTATGTACTCCTCTGTCACCCGTGATCACCGTCGCTCCTGACAGGCTTGACTAGTAGAACCCATGATAAAAACCTAACGCATTATAGGGTTCAACGCCCGTGTATGTGGCTAGAGGGTGCCGGCTTGCCGAGGATACTGCTAGTGGACGCACTGGCCCGGGGCTCGGGAGCCAGGAGAGCGACGCTGGACGTAGTGGGTGCCGGGCCCCGCCTAGTGGCTGGCATACTCGAGTCCCGGGGGGTCAGGGTGGACCTACTGCCGCTGGAGGAGGTGCTCTCCGACCCCTGGATCCTGGGCGGCTACGACGTACTCCTTGCTAGCGGGATGTCTAGTGACAAGCCCGGAATGTCGAAGCTCGCCAGGCTATGGGCCAAGGTGGGTGGAGGACCCCTAGTGGCGGGAGGCCCCGTATCCACGGAATACGGGAAGCTCCTCGACTACGGGTACAGCCTGATCGTCTACGGCGAGGGTGAGCGGCAGCTGGAGGCCCTCGCACCCCACATCTCTAGGGCCAGGCTTCCCGGGCCGGAGGAGTTGATGGGGATCAAGGGGGTTGCCTTCAGGTCTGGAAAGATGCCCGTCTTCACCGGGCATCCAGGTTTCCTGGGACGCAGTGAACTCAACAGGTATAAGTCTTCTGTGAGGGTTGTCAAAGGATATCCTAACTACTGGGCATCCAGGGTCTACGTGGAGGTTGTCAGGGGGTGCAGCAACTTCTACAGGCCCACCATCCGTCTCGCTGACGGGAGAAAATGCATAGAGTGCGGCCTCTGCAGGGAGGGCCCCCTAGAGGCTAGGCTCGGATGCCCAGTTAACATACCGGCCGGGTGCGGGTACTGCAGTGTCCCGGCCCTATATGGCCCAGCTAGGAGCAGGGACCGGGACCTCATAGTTGAGGAGGTCAAAGAACTCGTCCGGCTGGGCGTATCCAGGATAGTGCTTAGTGCTCCCGACATCCTCGACTATGGGCGGGACCTACTTGTGGAACCCAAACCCCTAACGGATCCCAGAACCCCTCCAGCCAACCTGGATGCGCTGGAAGACCTATTCGAAGCTCTTCGCAACCGTGTCCCCGAGATAGAGAGCGGGGAGGTGGTACTGGGCCTGGAGAACATAAAGGCCAACCTGGTTACCGAGGAGGTGGCCAAGCTTCTGGGCCGCTACTTTGCTGGCACACCGGTACATATAGGTGTGGAGACAGGGGACCCCATGCTCGTGGACGCGTTGGGCCGGCCTGTGAGGCTGGATGAGGCAGAAAGAGCTGTCCAGCTCCTCAAGAAACACGGCCTACGCCCCTATGTCTACTTTATCCATGGCCTCCCAGGGCAAACCCTTGAGTCTGCGAGGAAGACGGCCAGCTACATCGGGAGACTGGGAAGACTTGGTGTGGAGAAGGTGACAACATATAGGTTCAGGCCGCTCCCAGGTTCCGCCTTCGAGGGGATGCCGCCTGGCAGGCCAGCCGCCCTGGACGAGGCTAGTAGGATGATTGTTGAGGCGGCTAGGAAGGTTAACGTGGAGGCCAAGAAACGTATGGTGGGCCTCAGGATCAGGGCAGTGGTAGCTGGAAAGTACAAGGGGAGAGCGCTGGCATACCCCCTCCTCCACGGGCCCGTAGTGCTCCTCGATAAACCGTCAGAAGACCTGAGGGGAATGGTTGTTGAGGCGGAGATCACAGGCGTCGTAGACGACAGAATGGTGAGGGGGAAGATTGTCCGGGTTCTCGGCCATGCTAGGGGCGGACCAACCGCTTCATGACCCGGACTAGCTCCTCCCTGTCACGGAGAAGGGCCTGCCTCTCCTCTTCCAGGAGCCGTGCACCGTTGGAGCCTAGCTGGATTGCCCTCGAGAGAACCTCCATCTCGTCCTGTAGGCCCACGAGGATCATGTACTCTATGAGGGTTTCCACATCCTCTTGTAGGACCCCCTGGAGGCCTGAGAGCTCGGGGGCATGGCTGTTAATCCTCGCCCTAACTGCTCTGAGGCGGCTCAGCGTCTTCACCAGCATCTCCTGTGCCTCGTCGTCGCCGGGGTTGCGGCTAACCTTGTCTAGGAGGCGCATAGCCTTTCTCACGAGAACAGCGTGTTTCTTCACGTTCTCCTCAAAAACCCTATAGGAGTCGAGGGGATCCCGGCTCATACCATATCACTCTTGCTCCTGGCTTTCCTCACAGTGGCTATGCTATTGTCGGCCACACCTTTTTCCCTGAGTAGCTCGCCGTTGCAGTAGACCTCGTTGGGCGGAACCTCCTCGTCGAGCACTGCCTCGAAAACGAACTTGTGCCTCCCGGCAACGACCACCTCTAGGGCGTCCGTGATCCCCAGGGCCTTGGCCGTGGACGGGTTTATCCTGGCCTTGGCTGGGTCTATGTCCTCGTCGTACCTTACCCTCATCCTACGCTCAACCAGCTTGACCTCCTTCTTGCGCAGAGCATCCGCTGGGGGTATTAGGGCCACGAGGGCCTTAATGTCCCGCTTACCCTCCGGCTTATCCTCGCCGGGCGTCTGCGTGTGCTCGGGGGCCTCCATTCAGGATCCCTCACAGTATCTTAGGCTTAGGAGGAGCTAATAAATAAATGCCAGTAGGAGGAGCTTAGCCCTCTACAGGTTCGCCCAGCTCTTCCAGCTCAGCGCCGCCCCATACGAATCTCTCGACAGCCTCCACAACCCTGGTTGCCGGGAGCCTTACCTGCCTCCACGTATCCCGATCCCTCAGGGTCACTGTGCCGTCCTCCAGGGTCTGATGGTCCACGGTTACGGAGACAGGGATGCCAACCTCGTCTGCCCTTGCGTATCTTCTGCCTATCGCACCTGACTCGTCGTAGAAGACGTAGAACCCGGCGTCGACGAGTAGATCTCTCAGTCTCCTAGCCTCCCTAACTATGCCCTCAACGTTGGAGACTAGGGGGAAGACTGCCACCTGGAACGGCGCTATGTCCCGCGGCAGCGAGAGCACTGTTCTACCCTCCCTCTTCCTGTACGCATATTCCAGCGCCACGTAAACCAGCCTCTCGGCGCCGAAGGAGGGCTCCACCACATGGGGTATGAACCTCTTCCCCGCAACCTTCTCCTCCACAACCTCTACGTGGACGTGTTCCCGGGTCAGTCTCTCCCCGGCTACCTCTATGTAGCCGTTCTCGCCAAGGGCCTCCTCCACCCTGCCCGGCTCCATCCTGGAGAGTTCCTCGAGTATTCTGGGGGCCTTAGACTTGAAGGTCCTGCCTATGGCCTGCTTGTTGGCAACGATCCTCTTCCTTCGAACCGTCCTGGGCTCAGGGTATGGCTTGAACACGGTGAGGTCCTGCCCGCTGAACTTCATGTGCCTGGAGAGGTCATAGTCGCCCCTATAGGCGTGTCCCGAGACCTCTACCCATCCCCATCTCTCCACCTTGACGAGCTGGTCGAAGGTCTGGCTGGCATAATGGGCCCTCTCCTCCGGAAGCTTCTCCTCGAAGAACTGGTTCTCGTAGGGGACGCCCAGTTCCTCCACGAACTTCCTGGCAATCACCATCCAGTAGCCCAGGAGAGGGTGAATAATTACCCCCTGCTCTAATGCCTCCCTCAACGTGTACTCGCGGGGCTCCTCCCTTCCCTCCATCCTGTCCTTGGCGCTGAGTATCCTGAGCCTCTCACCCTCCATGCCCTGGATCATGTGGTTATAGTCTTCCTCAGGATCGAAGAAGAACTCAACCTCCATTATCGTGAACTCCCTAAGCCTGATCATACCCTGCCTGGGGGAGATCTCGTTCCTGGCCACCCTGCCGATCTGGCCTATGCCTAGGGGGAGCCTGCCCCTCATCGACTCGTAGACTCTCTTGAAGGCAACGAACATGCCCTGAGCCGCCTCGGGCCTCAGGTAGCCCACGTTGCCCTTGTAAGGGCCTATCTGGGTCTGGAAGAGGAGGTTGAAGACCCTGACCTCCCCCAGCTCGCCGCCGCAGGCGGGGCACCGGATGTTCTTCTCCCTGATTATCCTGGTGAGCTGCTCCGGCGTGAGGCCCTCGGTCTTAATGCCTACCGCGTCCTCAACCACGTGGTCCGCCCTAAACATTCTGTGGCAGTTGGTGCACTCCACTATGGGGTCTGTGAAGCTCTCCACGTGGCCGCTGGCCTCCAGCACCTTGGAGGGCATTATTACGGGCGTCTCGATCTCCACAACCATGTGCTGGTGTTTCTGGATGAACCATTTCCTCCACTTCTCCATTATCCTCTGCTTCAAAAGGGCCCCCAGCGGGCCGAGGTCGTAGAGCCCGCCGACGCCGCCGTATATCTCGTAGGATGGCCAGAAGAACCCTCTACGCTTAGCGAGCTCCACTATCTCCTTGTACAGGCTCATCTGCCTCCTTCCTCCCCCTGAAACTCGTGTACCCATCTTTAAAATGCTATCCTACGTCACATTAAAGGGACCCGTTAATGGAGGAGCTCTACCTTAACAGGACGCCGATGGTTTTCGGCGGCGAGCCGGGCGGCGGGGAAGACCTGGGTTTCAGGGTTATCGGTGTACCCTTCGATTCTACGGCGAGCTACGTGCCGGGCGCCAGATTCGGCCCCTCCGCCGTGAGAGAGGCGTCTGCAAGCCTGGAATTCTACTCCTTCAGGAGCGACGTGGACCTGGACCGTTACCGCATACCTGACCTGGGCGACGTGGCCGTGGTCCACGGCGACGCCGAGGAGACAGTGAAGAGGGTTAGAGCTGTGGTGGAGGGGTTGGCCTCGAAGGGCCTTAAACCCGCTGTTCTGGGCGGCGAGCACACGGTCAGCATAGGATCCATCCAAGCCCTGGGCCAGACCCACCACGACCTGGCCGTCTTGGTGCTCGACGCTCATCTAGATCTCAGGGAGAACTATTTGGGGTACCGGTATAGCCATGCATCGGCCATGAGGAGGGTGGGTGAGAGGCTGGGCTTTTCACGCCTATACTATCTGGGCGTGAGGGCCGCGTCGGGCGAGGAGGTTTCCTTCGCTAGGCAGAGGGGGATACCCTTCATAACGCCTGCCCAGCTGAGGCGGCTGGGGTTAAGGGAGGTGTTGCGCAGGCTTCAAAGGTTCGTTGAGGGGAGGCCCTTCTACATATCCATCGATATGGATGTCTTCGATCCTGCCTACGCGCCCGGCGTGGGGACGCCCGAGCCCGACGGTTTGGAGCCCTGGCTGGTCCTAGATCTCATATCAACATTGACGCGTTCTGAGGGCTTCGTGGGCATGGATGTGGTGGAGACCAACCCGCTAGTGGATCCGGGAAGGGCCACGGCCGCACTGGCAGCCAGACTCGTCCTAGAGGCCCTGGCAGGCTACGCCAAGCATGCATTGAGGTGAGCCTCCGTGGGCAGGCGCCGTCTTGTACTACTCCTAGCATTGCTGGTGGCGATCAGCATAGCCGGGTATACATACTACGTGTACAGCGAGTACAGGAAGGTTGGCATCGGAAGCATAGCGATAACGGGTATGGAGTTCAGGAGGCCCGCCGCCGGAACCGGCGGTCTGGGCGCTCTACGAGTTAAGTTCTCGATAGAAGTGGTTAATCCCGGCAGGATCGACGTGGAGATTGATAGGATTGATTACGATGTTAGCGTCGAGGGTTTGAACATAGGCTCGGGGACGCTGGAAGACGTCTCAGTGCCTGCCGGCAGCAACGCTACGCTTGGCGTCTCCATCGATGTGCCCCTCGACAAGGCGCTGGTACTTATACCGAGAATAATGGTTGAGCCCGGCAAGCCCCTGAACGTCGTTGTGAGGGGCACAGCCCACGCAAAGCCCAGGATCCTCGGCGTACCCCTCCCCGAGATCTCCGTGTCGTTTGAGAAGCACATAGAGTACAGCTTGGCCAACTGGGTCTCAGGGTAGCAGCGATGGAGTTGCACCCCGGCGATCCCGGCTTCCTGAAGCACTTGTGGAGCTGGGTTTCCACGAGACCCTGGTTTCCATGCCGCGGCTCAGGTTTCCGTATAATTGAGTCGTGGAGCCGTGGCCGGATAATGCATCTTGTCGTCAATGCCTGCGGCTACACGTTGTACCTCCCCCTAATGCTGTCTCAGAACGAACCTGGACTTCCACCCAAATATTATGCCAGGATCGGCGGCGCCTACATATACGAGGCCGGGTACAGCCCGGAATACTATGAGTCCATTGCCCTAGACGAGCTGTTCACAGTGGAGGGCAGCGTTCCTGACGTGTTCGAGGTACACCCTGTGGAGGGTGTGTACACTAACCTGGTAGCCCTGCTCAGGTCCAGGCAGGGGCTCATGGTGGCGAAAACCTACAGGATCGTGGAGCCGCCTAACCCGGAGCCCCTGCTCCTAGACGTGCTCTGGAAGGCCGGATATGGGGCTGTTCCGCGGCTGGTCGCGGTTGTACGTGCCAGGCCGCTTGATGACGTAGCGATCCTCATTGAGGAACACGTTGATGGTGTGGAAGGGGCGCACGTATTCGCTGACCTGCTGGAATCCTACATTGATGGGGAGGACACCCTTGAAGAGTCTCGTTGGCTGGCTGAGAGACTTGGCAGAAGCGTGGGCGAGCTCCACAAGGCCCTGGCCAGTTGCGGCCATCCCGAGGTGGGGCCATATACTGTTGACTGGGGTGACGTGGAGGCGTGGCGTAGGAGGCTGGAGTCGAGGATCACCTTGCTGGGAAGGCTAGGTTCGGGCGAACCCTGGCTTGACCTCCTACCCCTAGTTGGTGAGGCTGCCCGTAGGGCTGCAGGGATGTTCAAAATATTCGTTGGGCGCCGCAAGATGCTTTTACACCAGGACCTCCACCTGTACCAGACCCTATACTCGGAGGACCGGGGCTTTGTGTTCATAGATTTCGAGGGCGAGCCTGGAAGGGGTGCGCCTAGGCTGAGCAGAGAGCCTCCGGCCAGGGACCTGGCCTGCATGATTAGGAGCTTCAACTACCTGGCGGTAGAGCATCTCGCCTCCAGGCTGGGCGGCTACAGGCGCCTCGTCTCCCTGCTTCGCCGTAGGCACGCAGAACAGGTGCTCATGGACCGTCTAGCTGAATGGGAGGAGGCCGTGGTCGACGCATTCCTTAAGGGATACGTGGTGGTTGTTGCGGGGCTTTCAGAGGAGATACACGGTGTCCCCGGCCACGAGCTGGCAGGTTGGCTCCGGGAAGCCGTTAAACCGTGGCTCGTGGAGAGGGGGCTCTACGAGGCTCTCTACGAGTACACGTATAGACCCGAGGCCGTGGCGGTCCCCCTGCTGGGTGTCTCAACGGGTCTTCGGGGGTTTTAGTTTTAAACCTGCAGCCACACACTATGGCTGAGGCCGCATGCGGGAAGCGCTGGCTGCGTATATGAGAATGCTTAGGCCGATCAACTGTGCCATGACGGGGTTTGCAGTACTTGTGGGCGCCGCTATTGCCGGGCGGAGCCTCTCTGCACTGGGGCCCTGGGATGCGCTGGCAGGATTTGCTGCAGGTTTCTTCGTGGCTGGCGCCGCCATGGTCTTCAACGACTATGCTGATAGGGAGATCGACGCGATCAATGCACCCGAGAGGCCTATCCCCAGCGGTGTGGTGAGCCCGGAGGCGGCCCTGGCCTACGGCGCTCTCCTGGTTCTCGCCGGGCTGGCGGCGGCAGCCTACACCGGGTCTGGCACGTTGGCGGCAGCCTCCCTGGCAGCAGCGTCTGCGCTCCTCTACGATTTCTGGGGCAAAAAGACGGGTCTGCCGGGTAACCTCATGGTTAGCTTCAACGTCGCGCTTCCCATCCTCTACGGCGCGCTGCTGGTCGGCAGGTTCGACCTGACGATTACCGTCTACTGGGCCATGATATTCCTGGCCAACACCTCCAGGGAGATAGTGAAGGGCATAGCGGACATAGAGGGCGACCGGGCCAAGGGGGTTAGAACGCTAGCCGTGGTGCTGGGCGAGAGGCGGGCAGCCCTCATAGCCGTGGCCCTCCTGCTCTCCGCCATAGCCCTTAGCCCGCTCCCACCGGTTCTAGGCGACGCGTCGCTTCCTTACCTACCAATAGTGGCCGTGGTGGACGCTGGTTTCCTCTACTCGTCGGCCCGCCTACTGGCGAGGCCCGACAGGAATACGGCGCTGAGGGTTAAGCGGGAGATGCTTATCTGGATGCTTCTGGGCCTTATAGCTTTTCTTGCAGGCTCTTTATGGTAAACAAAACATTTAATACTTAACAATAGTTTCAAACCACGGTGCTCAGGAGTTGAAGTTTGCACGTTGCAAGCCAGGCCAAGTTGTGGAGAAGAAGGGTAAGAGAGTCGCCATAATAGGGGCTGGCCCGGCAGGTCTCGGTGCTGCGGGAGAACTGGTATGCATGGGCTACGACGTCGAGGTCTACGACCAAATGCCCGAGCCTGGAGGACTCCTGATCTTCGGCATACCCGAGTTCAGGGTGCCCAAGGACAGGGTTAGGGCCGGAGTGAAGGAGCTTGAGGAACTGGGAGTAGTCTTCCACACCAACACTAGGGTGGACTGCGCGAAGCTGGGAGAGATAGTTGATAGCCACGACGCGACCCTAATAGCTACAGGCACCTGGAAGCCCAGGAGGCTCAACATACCCGGCAGCGACCTGCCCCAGGTCATAGACGCCCTCGGCTACATCATCGACTACCACCTGGCCAAGTTCGGCTACAAGAGCTGGGACGAGGTACCCAAGCTCAGCGGCAGGGTCGCAGTCAT
>WAQK01000044.1 GCA_015520265.1 Pyrodictiaceae archaeon
ATTTGAGCGCGCCAGCATTTGACTCCACCAGGCTGAAGAGCCTGTCCAACTCCTCCAGCATGGAGAGCGTCTCGTTGACGGCGTCTTTGAGCCTCAAGTATACCTGTGTATGGTTACCTGAGAGTAGGTTTTCTGGGTCTCCTTCCTCCAGAATCTTGAGGGCTTCTGCCAGCTCCTTGCTGGCGACCTGGAGCCCGGGCCTCGCCTCCCTGTATTTCTCAAGGGCTTCCTCGATCCTGCACTCCTGAAGCAGGTTCAAAGCCTCCTCCACGCCTCTCAGGCTACGGGCCAAGTTGTCAGCTGCGAGATACGTGTGGCTGGCCCCTCTTGCCAGGACAGCGTAGGTCTCGGCGGCTTTGCTGAGGGTCTCGCCCAACTTGGAGGGGGGTAGCGCATCGACCTGCTTCTGGAGAGCGTCCCCCACCCCGGCTGCCTGGCTGGCCAGCTCGCCGAGTTCTGGAGGTTGTTCTTCAGGGACTGCCTGGAGCCTTGTTGCTGACTCGTTTCCATGGTAAACTGCCTTCAACATGAGGTCCTCCAGACTCTCCGACTCGCCCTCGGGCCGAAACACGTCTATGTAGGGCAGAATGAAGGGTAGCAGTATCAGCGCGACCAGCAGGGCCAAGAGCAATGTGCTCCTATGTATACGTAGTGGATGCAAGCTTCGCCGACCTACATATGCTCTCTGCCGCTGAGCATAAATTAGTTTTAGCTCGGTACACGTCACACCACCGTAAGGGATCACTGATGGTGGAGGCGGACGACTTCAGGTTCCTGGTGACCGAGGATGCCATATCTAGGCTCGAGAACATTGTGAAGACATGGGGACTACCCTACCCTGTGTACAAGAACGAGGCCCTTGAGACGCTGAGGAAGCTCCGCTCATCATTTCTAAAAGTCAAGTACAGCTTCCTACCTGCAAAGATGCTTGTCTCCACCGAGGATTACCGGAGAATGGAGAAAGAGGCTGGCCGCCTCAAGGAGATGTTGCTTCCACGGACTCCGCAGAAGCTTCAGCCGCGGCAGGCTTACAGGCTGGCCGAGATAAGGTATGCCCTCTGGATCCTGCTGGGCCTTAGGAATAGGCTGCTCCTAGGCGACGAGAACGTGGCGGAGTTCGCCGTCGATGTGGTGGGGGTCGAGGTTACCAGCGTGGCCCGGCACCCCGAGCTTGAGAAGCTGTATGTAACCAGGGCTACCACGGGGACAGCCGTGTTCACCATAGTCACCAATATCAAGGATATTAGGGTCGGCGAGACGCGTGCGGCGGCCCTCCTGCCTCCCGCCATGTTCGGCGATGTTGTAAGTGAGGCTATGTATGCCTCCGACCCGCTTCCGGAGAAGTATCGGGGGCGCCGCATACCTTTGGACCTGTTGAGCGGGGAGGTTAGAGCGTGGGTGATGAGGATAGCTGGTAAACGCAGGTGATGGGAAAACAGGGTTAGAGGAGCTGGAACCTGTATCCATGCCTTTCGAGTTCCTTCAGGATGGTCTCAACCGTTTCCAGGGAGGGTGCCTCGAATATTATCTTCAGCGTCGTGTGCCAGGCCGGTGCCTCCATGTCGGCCCGGTCGTGGATGACCTCGACAATGTTGCCCCTGTAGCTGGCGATTATGCTTGCTATCTTGGCCAGCGTTCCCGGCAGGTCGGGGACATGGCCCTGTATCGCGGCGATGCGGCCAGCACCTGCAAGGCCCCTTATTAGTAGCCGGTATATTGCCGTGAGGTCAATGTTTCCGCCAGACACTAGGGCTACGACGCGCTTCCCCTCCACGTCTACCTTCCCGCTGAGTATGGCTGCCAGGGCGGCTGCCCCCGCGCCCTCGGCAAGCACCTTGCCCCTCTCCAGGAGTAGGTAGATGGCTTTGGCCAGCTCGTCCTCTGTCACCGTTACCATCTTGTCAACCAGGCCCGAGACTATGCGGAAGGTCAGGTTGCCCGGCTTCTTGGTTGCCAGCCCGTCGGCGATGGTTGGCCTGACCTCCACGGTTACCGGTTTGCCCGCCCTCAGGGACTCCGTGAACTTCGGGGCGTTCTCGGGCTCGACGCCCACGATCCTAGTGGAGGGGCTAAGCTTCTTGAACACCGCTGCGATGCCTGATATCAGCCCGCCGCCGCCCACAGGGACTACCACCACATCTATGTCGCTGAGGTCCTCTAGGATCTCTAGGGCCACGGTCCCCTGCCCGGCTATCACGTGGGGGTCGTCGAAGGGGTGGATGAAGGCGTAGCCCTTCTCCTCGGCGATCTCGCGTGCCTTCTGCTCGGCCTCGTCGTAGATCTTGCCGTATAGTACCACTTGGGCCCCATAGCCCCGAGTGGCCTCAACCTTGGAGATGCTGGCCGTCTCCGGCATGACTATTATGGAGGGGAGCCCCAGCGATCTCGCGGCATAGGCTACGCCTTGTGCGTGGTTCCCAGCGGAGGCGGCTACGACTCCGCTGGCCTGGCTACGGACCCTGTAAACCTTGTAGAGGGCGCCCCTGATCTTGAAACTGCCGGTCTTCTGGAGGTTCTCGTATTTCAGGTAGACGTGGCCGCCACTCATCCTGCTGAATGTTGAGCTGTGGTCGAGCGGGGTTTTCCTTGCATGCCTGGAAACTATTTCGCGCGCCTTGAGGGCCTCCAGGTAGATCTCCTCGGCTAGGCGCCGTGTATCCTCATCGGTGGTCTGCAAGCTAGTCACCCAGGTATGCCACAGCTTCTATCTCCAGGTCGGCGCCCTTAGGGAGGTTAGACACCTCGACGACAACCCTTGCCGGAGGGTTCTCTTTGAAATACTTGGCGTACACCTGGTTGAACCTAGAGAACAGGTTGATGTCCCTCAGATACACGGTCACCTTGACCACGTTGTCTAGGCTTCCGCCCGCGGCCTCGACGATGGCTTTAAGGTTGTCGAGGACGCGGCGGACCTTCTCCTCGAAGCTGCCTTCAACCATCCTGCCTGTCTTGGGGTCCAACGGTATCTGCCCTGCCACGTACAGCCAGCCACCTGCCAGTACAGCTTGGCTATATGGGCCCACGGGTGATGGCGCGTTCTCTGTTTGGATAACCTTCTTATGGCTGGTCAAGGTTGCCACCAGGATATAAGAATGCGTGGGCGGGATATTAAAGAGCGGTGGCTACACCCATCTCTTGCTCCGGTGGTACCATTTCAGGTTCTTATAGCTACGCTTAGACTTGCTGATGCCCAGGTAGAATTCCTTGATATCCTTATCCTCTCTGAGTATATCGGCTGGCCCCTCGAGGACCACTCTGCCGTTCTCCACCACGTAGCCGTAGTCGGCTATGTCTAGCGCCTTTTTGGCGTTCTGCTCGGCTAGAAGCATGGTTATTCCCTCGTTCTCATGTATTCTCTGGATAGCGTCGTACAGTGTTGAGACCAGCTTGGGGGCCAGCCCCAGGCTTGGCTCGTCCAGCAGCATGAGCCTCGGCTTGGCCAGCAGTGCCAGGCCTATGGCGAGCATCTGCTGCTCGCCGCCGCTCAGGTAGCCTACCCTTACTTTTCTCCGGGCCTTGAGGCGGGGGAAGTAGTCGTATATGATCTCCGGGTCGCCGCCTCCCCAGGCGTAGAGGACGGCGTCGATGTTCTCCTCAACGGTGAGTTCGTGGAAAATCCTCCTTCCTTCCGCTACGTAGACTACCCCGTGCTTGCTTATCTTGTCGGGGTCCTGGTTGGTCACGTTCATCCCGGCTAGCCTTATCTCGCCCCTGGTTACCTTGCCTCGCTCAAACTTTATGACTCCGGAGACGGCTTTGAGGAGGGTGCTTTTACCAGCGCCGTTAGGACCTATTATGGTGGTTATACTCTTGTCCTCCACTGTGATGCTGAGGTTCTTTATCACAAGTATGAATGGGTGATACATGATCTCGACGTTCTTCACCTCTAATATTGGAGGCACCCATGACCACCTAGGAGCAGCTCTGATCCTTTAATGATGAGAAGAGGGAAGGATTGGAAAAAACGAGGTGTTTTAGGGCCCGGATCTCCATGCCAAGTCTCAGCCTCCAGCCTGTATCGTTATCTGGGCACAGTCTATTCCTTCAGGCGCGCTCTGCGGGCCCTTCAGTTCGAACTCGCCGTTTTCGTTGAGAAGCACTAGGTATGCCTGCTCGCTGGCGATGTGGCGTCCGGGGCAGAACCTGGCTGGCGCCACGAGGCCCTGGAAGTCGAAGGCCTGACCCTGGCACGAGGCCTCTAAGACCTCCTTTAGGGCCTCGCCGCCCTTGTCCATCAATGCCTGGGAGTCGACGCGTTCGATGGCCTGGACCAGTAGCCAGGCGCTGAGGAAGCCCTGCAGGAACCTCAGGTTCACGTCGGTGTCAGAGTAGCCTGCGGCCCTAGCAGCCTCGAGCACCAGGTTTATCCCCGGTATGTTTTGCTGCCTAGCTATAGCCGGGTAGATGAAGGGTGAGACGCCCATGGCCTTGCCGTAGCCCTCCGGCCCGATCATGTCTTTGCTACGCTCGTCGAAGCCCCACACATTGGATATCATGATGGCGTTAAGTCCCTGCTTAGCCATGGCCTTTGCGGCCAGCGAGCAGCTGGTGATGGTGTTGCCGCACCACACGTAGTCGGGGTTCTTGTCCACTATCTGGAGGACGGCCCTTTCGGCATCGGCCTCGGTGGCCTTGAGCGGTAAGTCTACATCGGCCACAACTTCGAGGCCCAGCTGCTGGGCGGCGGCCTTGATGGCGTCTATGGGGCTCCTAGAGTAGGCGACCTTGTGGTCATATAGGAGCGCTATCTTGGCGCCCGGCTTGACGCTGGCTATCCAGCTTATAGCTATACATGCCTGGGTGCTGTAGTCGGGTGGCACGAAGAAGTTGTATGGCTTGGCAGTGAGCTTGGCCGAGTAGCTGGCGGAGATGTAGACTATCTTGTCGTTGATGATGGTGTCGGAGAGCTTCTCCGTGTCGGCGGTACCCCAGCCCAGGACGGCTATTACCCCGTACTTGTCTCTGAACTCCTTGTAGAACTCCTCTGCCTTGGTTGGGTTATATGCGTAGTCTCTCTTGACCCAGCTGAGCTCTACCTTGACCCCATCCTTGGTGGTTATCCCCTTCTCGTTGAAGTACTTGAGGGCTGCTAGAACCCCCTTGGCGTAGGATATGCCCACGTCGCTTGTAGGCCCGGTCTCGTCTGTGAGGACGCCGATCTTGACCGTGAGCTTCTCAGGCGCCTCCTCCTTTCCGGCGCCCGGCTTCTGGAAGAACATGAACGCTGCTGCAGCGACTACTACTATCACGAGAACTATTAAGGCTATATATTTGGTGTTTTGCGCCATGATGACCACCGATAATTCAGGTTGTGGTCACTTCATATTCTGGAATTATAAAATAAGGACCTTATATATAAACATGTGGTACATTAATGGAAATAATATAATATTTTGTAAAGAATTCAATAAAAACATGATAATTATGATTATATCGAATAATAATGACAAATACACAAAATGAAACAAATTTAACAAAAATAGTGTTCGATTAGTAGCTATACGGCCAGAGCCTAAGGTACTCCTTGAACCTCCTCAGAACTGCTATGAGCCCTTCGGGTTCGAATATTATGAAGCCTGCAATCATCCCGCCCAGTATAAGGTACTTCAGCGCCGCCGCCACATAGCTTACTATCAGGTCGGCTAGCGTCGACTCGAGCAAGGTCCAGCCCGTGCGGACCAGGAGCACGCCCAGGAAGCTTCCCCACACGATCCTTCCAGGCCCGCCGATCAGCACCATGCCGAGATACTCTATGGAGCCCTCCAGGGTGAAGCCCTCCCAGCCGATACCCGAGCTGTAGAGCGCGTATAGGCCTCCGGCCAGGCCCGCATAAAAGCCCCCAATGGTGAAGGCTATGGCCTTCACATAGTACACATTTATACCTACTACTTCGGCGGCCACGTCGTTATCTCTGACAGCCTTCATGGCCCTGCCGAGTATGCTTCTGCCCAGGTTTACCGCTGTGAGTATAGAGACTATCGTTATTGCCAGCGTGGTGTAGTATAGTGGCAGACCTCTGCCCAGGTATATTCCTCCAAGGTACTTGGCCTCATCGGGGATGGGCACGTACTGGTCGGGATCTATCAGTGCGAATATGTACTCTATGATGAACTGGGCTGCCAGGCTCGCCATGGCCAGGTAGTATCCTTTCAGCCTGAAGCTTGGCAGGGCTAGTATGAATGCGAGAGCCGCTGCCGAGAGCCCCGCTACAGGTATCGCTACCAGGATATTGACACCCTTCTCGGCCAGGAACGCCGTGACATAGGCCCCCATCCCCATGAGCGCAGCGTGGGCCAGCGAGATTAGGCCTGCCAGGCCCACAGTTATGTTGAGGCCCACCGTGCCCACCAGGAATATGAGGAAGGACACTGCTAGCAGCATGTAGTAGGGCCCCACCAGTATGGGTAGCATTAGTGCGAAGAGCAGGCCAAGAGCGGCGCCAGCATAGTGAATAGGGTACCTGAAGATAGCTATCTCCTCGCCGTACGTCTCCTTGAACACACCTGCAGGCATACGCATCACCCCGGACTATATCCTCTCAATTCTCTCGGTACCGAATAGGCCGTAAGGCTTCACCAGGAGGATCAGCAGGAGGAAGAAGAAGGCTATATGGCCCCCTATCCCGGGGAGGTATGGCTCCAGCACTATGCTGGCCAGCTGCTCTACCAGGCCTAGGGCCAGTCCTCCGAGCACGACGCCGCCTATGCTGTCCAGACCCGCCAATATGCTAGCGGCGAAGGCCTTGATGGCGTAGAAGTCTAGGTAGGGGTTGACCTGCGCCTTCAGGGAGAGGGCGAGTCCACCAAGCGCGCCGGTAAGGCCAGCCAGTATCCAGCTCAGCGTCATGAGCCTGCTGACGGGCAGGCCGTAGCCAGCTGCACCCTCGGCATCCTCCGCTACGGCCCTTATTGCTGAGCCGATCCTGGTCTTGTTGTGGAGCAGTATCAGCCCCAGCAGTCCTGCACCCGTAACGGCCATGGATACTAAGTCGTTGGTGCTGACCTTGAGAAGGCCCAGGCTGTAGTAGGTTGACTGAAGGGGCAGCGCTGCAGCCTCGAACCTGCCTACTATGAAGGTTACGCCTCGGATCACGTAGAAGGCGCCCAGGGTGGCGCCGATCAGCGCTACTGGCGGCTTTCCTATTAGGGGCTTGGCTAGGCTCTTCTCCAGGACTAGGCCAGCCAGCGCGGCCACGGCGAGGGATATGATAAGTCCTGCCGCTATCCCGTTCTGCCTGGAGACGACCAGTGCAACGTATCCTACCAATAGTATGAGGGCTGGGTGTGCGAAGTTTATGGATTTGCTCACCCTATATATTATGTTGAAGCCCAGGGCTATGAGGGCATAGATTAGGCCGAGTACGAAGCCCTGGAACAAGGCGCCTACCAGTATGTTTGCCTCCACCATTGCCCATCACCTACACATTATGTGGAGCGGGTGTTCGAAGGAGGAAAATAGGGTCTAGTCTTCATAGACGTCTATGATGGCTATCTTCCTGGTAGCGGTAACTATTCTGCCGTCTTCCAGCCTCAGCTGTAGGTCCAGCACATGTTCTTTATCACCCCTATACATGGCCTCTATGAGGCTAGCGTACCTCTCCTTGATCACCATCCTCCTTAGCTTCCTGGTCCTGGTCATCTCGCCGTCGTCGGGGTGGAACTCCTTGACGAGGCTGGCGAACCTGCGTACCCGCATCTTCTCAGGCAGCCTATTATTAGCCCTAGTCACCTCTCTTTTCAGCAACGCCAGGACCTCGGGCTTCTGGGACAGGTCTGCATAGCTGGTGAAGGTTATCTTCCTCCTCTCGGCCCAGCGGGACACGGTCTCGAAATCTATGTTGAGAATAGCCACCAGGTAGGGCCTGCCGTCGCCTATTATGGCTGCCTCTGCTATGTAGGGGCTAAACTTGAGCTTGTTCTGCACCAGCTGGGGCGCTACTCTGGTCCCGTCCTGTAATGTTATGATCTCCTTGGTCCTATCATGGATTATGAGGTGGCCGTCGTCGGTGAGCATGCCCACGTCCCCCGTGTAGAGCCAGCCCTCCTTGAGGGTCTTCCTGGTTGCTTCTGGGTTCTTATAGTACCCCTTCATCATGGCGGGGCTTCTGAGCAGGATCTCACCGTCCTCCGCGATCTTTATCTCGGTTAGGGGCAGGGGTTTGCCCACAGTGTTGGGTCTCACATCGTCATCGGGGTGTACTACCGCGATGCCAGCGATCTCGGTCTGACCGTAGATCTGTTTCAAGTTGACGCCGAGGGCGTGGAAGTAGTAGACGTAGTCGTCGGCTATCATGGCTCCACCGGTGTAGGCCCTCTTGATCCTCTTGAGCCCCACCTTGTCCAACACGGCGCGGTGGGACAACCAGTAGGCGATGTATTGTAATATTTTCCAGTGCAGCTCTGGTTCCCGCCTGCCGGGCCGGAGCCTGGAGCGGGCGGCTCTCTCGCCTATCCACATAGCTATCCTGTAGGCCAGCTTCTTGAGGGGGTCGCTGTCCTCTATCTTAGCCATGATGTCCTTGGCTATCCTCTCCCATACTCTGGGAGGGGAGAACATGAAGTGGGGGGCTATCTCCCGGAAGTCGTGCCACAGTGTATCTGGGCTCTCCGGAAAGTTGACCCTGAAACCTCCGACCAGGAGGTGGAGGGATATGCTCATCATCTGCTCTCCTATCCAGGCGGGCGGGAGGAAGGAGACGTATTCCCACCCCTCCTCTACGGGGTCCAGCTGGTACAGCTGGTAGGCCATGGCCAGCATGCTCCTATAGCTCAGTTCGGCCAGCTTGGGGAGCCCTGTTGTGCCGCTGGTCGTGAAGAGGCCTGCGGTGGTGGAGGGCTCGAGATCCATTATCATCTTCTCGTAGATCTTCTCGCCATGGGTCTTGTCGACCTTCCTGCCTATGTCGAGGAGGTCGCCGAAGGTTATGATCTTCTTGCCCAGCATGTCCCGGTACTGGTGGAGGCCCTTGGCCTCGTCCACAATTATCTTCTCCACATCTACGCCCGAGTCGAGGACCCTGTCCAGCTGCTCCTGCCCCTCCACTAGAATGATCCTAGAGTCGCTCCTATCCAGAATGTATCCTATCTCGTCGGGGAGGCTGTCCCGGTAGATGCCCACGGTGGCTGCGCCAAGGCTCTGAGCCCCCATCTCGTATATTATCCAGGCTGGACGGTTGAATGTGTCGAATGCCGCCTTGTCGCCTGGCTCCAGCCCGATCTCCCGCAGGCCCAGGGCGGCCCAGCGGACCCTGTCGTAATAGTCCCTCCACGTGTACTTGCGCCATATGCCGTAGCGGCGCCACCTGAATGCTGTCTCCTCCGGTTTCTCGCGGGCCAGCCTGTGGAGGAGCCAAGGGAAAGTGGAGTCGTAGGGCCGTTCTCCCGCTTGCTCGGGGCCGGGGTTCCGGGTCTTCAGGCCTATCACCCCCCTACATATGCGTGGATCACCCTGGGGTTGTGGACCACCTCCTCAGGCTCGCCCTCTGCTATCACCCTTCCAGAGTCCATCACAATGATCCTGTCGGCGATGTCGGTGACTACCTCCAGATCGTGCTCCACCATGACGAAGGTTGTCCCCTGGGTTTCGTGGACCTCTATAATGGCCCTTGCTAGATCCTCCTTCTCCTCCCTGGTCAGGCCAGCCATGGGCTCGTCCATCAGGACCACCTCTGGGTTCTGGACCAGCGCCCTCGCCAGGTCGACCCTCTTCTGGAGGCCTGGCGACAGGCTGCCCACAACCCTGTACCTGTACTCGTGGAGTTCGAGGAGATCGATAACGTGCTCAACGCTTTCCCTGGCCCACTCCTCCCACTTCCTGGCGCTTCTGAGCCAGAAGGCCGCGGCGAGCGTGTTGGTCCGGCGCCAGGGGAAGAGCCCGACTATTATGTTGTCCAGCACCGTCATGCCCAGGAAGAGTTGGCTGTGCTGGAAGGTCCTGGAGATGCCTAGCTCCACCCTCTTATGGGGAGGCATCCTGGATATGTCCTGGCCCTTGAAGACAACTCTGCCGGCCACGGGCTTATAGAAGCCTGATATCACGTTGAGGAGGCTCGTCTTGCCAGCCCCGTTGGGCCCTATTATCGCGAGGAGTTCTCCCTGCCTCACGTTGACCGTAACGTTGTCCACCGCCACTATCTCGCCGAACTTCACCGTGATGTTCTCGGCGAGGAGTATCGGCCTCTCACTGCGCTCCGGGCGCTTAGCATAATGCTCGCTTCGGTCCCATACCCCGTCAAACATCCATTCAAGAGCTGCCGCCTGCATGAATTATTCCTCCCTCTCGGATCAAAGTCTCATGGTGGTCAGGTCTTCGGGTTCTATTATAAGTTGGTGGGTGGCATTAATTATTTTTGCCAATACATGTGTATAGGTGAGAATAAGGTGGGCGCGCCGCGCCCACAGGTAGCCTGACCTAAATCGGGGTGATTCTGAGTTGGAGCCGTGCAGCAGGCCTTGGCACAAGATTTGGCCCAAAAGCGTTCCCTTAGAACTCGACTACCCTGAAACCACTATTTACGAGGTCGTGAAGCAGCATGCGAAGCGGAAGCCTTTGAAGTGCGCCGTGGTCCAGGCCGAGACAGGATATGGCTACACCTACATAGAGCTGGCCAAAACGGCGGCGAGGATCTCCGAGTGGCTTAACGATGTAGGCGTGGGTCCCGGCGACCAGGTCCTCTTCTCATCCTTCAACACGGCGGAGGCCGTAGCCGGGTTCCTAGGGGTTTCCGCCGCTGGTGCCGCGGCGGTCTTAGTCGATCCCCTGACCACCAGTGAGGACCTTAGGTTCCAGGTGGCTGGCCGCAACATTAAGGCAGCTATACTTCATCCCGAGTTTTACGAGCGGGAGAGGGCGATCATAGAGGAGGCCGGGATAGGCAGGGTGCTTGTACTGGACCTTAAGCCCAGGGAGGGGTGGGACGCGGCCACCCTCAGAGACGTCATGAAGCTGAGGGGGGAGGAGGCTTCGGGCAGTTTCAACCCCTCCGAGACGCCTGGCATGATCCTCTACTATTCGGGCATCGCTGGTAGAACCATGCAGACGCTTCACAGCCATGCAGGCCTGGTGTGGGCAGCCATGGCTACAGGTGCCATGGCTAGGATCGACGAGAAGATGTGCTCCCTGGTGGTGGCGCCCATAACCCATGTTCTCGGCCTCCAGGTGAGCCTGGCCACAGCACTGGTGGCTGGCGGCACAGCGGTTATCATGAACAGGTGGGACCAGGCGCTGGCTGCCAGAGCCATAGAGGACTACGGTGTGACGCTGGTTTCCGGCGCACCGATGATATACCACGGCCTCCTGGAGGAACTTTCCAAGGGTGGCTACGAGTACTCGAGCCTCCAGCTGGCCATCTCCGCGGGGGCTCCTCTAGACCCCGCGCTCCAGGTTCTGTTCAAGGAGCGGCTGGGGGTCCCCCTGGTCCAGGCCTACGGGATGACGGAAACTCTACTCCTAACGATGCAGCCACGCGGTTTAAGCAAAGTCACAGGCACTGTGGGCATACCGCTTCCAGATGTGGATGCAAAGGTGGTGGATCCCGAGAACCCTTCGGAGGAGAAGGATGTGGGCGAGCCGGGAGAATTACTTGTGAGGGCGCCGTGGCTCATGATGGGATATGAGGATGTGGGGGAGACGGAACAAGTGTTTATCGGTGGCTGGCTCCGGACCGGCGATATACTGGTGTTCGACGAGAACGGGCTCCTTTACTTCCGGGGTGTCAAGAAGCGCATGATAAAGTACAAGGCCTACCCTATATTCCCCCGCGACCTCGAACTGTTGCTGGAGAAACACCCAGCCGTGGAGAAGGCCTACGTTTACGGTGAGCCGGATCCCGTTGTCGGGCAGAAACCTGTTGCCAGGGTAGTTCTACGCCCGGAGTATAGGGGTAAGGTATCCTCGGAGGAGCTGCTGGACTATGTGAACTCTAGGGTGGCGTTCTACAAGAAGATTAGGAGGATCGAAATAGTCGAAAAGCTTTGATAGTACTGTAAAACCCTATTATAAATTAAATTATTTCTAAAACTAAATATTTATGAGTCCCTGCAGGCAGAGATCCCCCAGCCAGCCGGGAGGTTGGGGGTGAACAGTATAGAGCATTACCTGCAATACGTGAGAGAAAGGCTTCTCGCAGAGCACAAGATTGTCGAGAAAGCGTTGATAAAGTACCTAGACATGGTGCGTGGAGGTACGCCTAGAGGAACAACCACGCCCAGCCAACTGGACAGGATCATAAAGACCCTTGAAAGATACCTAGTACCCCACATAGAGTTCGAGGAGCGCGAAGCCCTTCCCCTAACGGCTGACAGGGCCCTAGCCGAGGAGCTGTCCAGGGACCATCGTGAAATCCTGGAGCTACTGAGGTCGGCCAGGGAGGCTGGGGACGCGGCTAGGAAAATAGAATTGCTTAGCGATTTAGCCGACAAGCTCAACGTACATGTTAGAAAGGAGGAGACAAGGCTACTACCCAAGATTCTTGGGGATGAAAGGCCGCCTTGATGTCAGCACTCAAGACCTTAGGATCTTTATGATGAGAAGGACCCACCATACCGTGACACCAACTAGAAATTATTCCCGCTGTGGATAAACATTACTTCCACGATAGGATTGTGAAGAAACTAGTAAATTCGGGCTACGTTAGAGAGGCGAAGTTTAGGAAGAGGAAACCTGGTAGATTTCGAGGTAAGGGTTGCCGCTACGCTCCCCAGATCCATGCATAGCCAGAGAGTACATGTGCCCCTACGTGGCAATGGCGATAATCGTGTTGAGGAAGAAGTATGGGGAGGGCCAGCCTGGCGGGCAGACCCAAAAAAGAGGACGACATACGGGTCGAGTTTGAAGTCGGTACCAGTGTGTCATGATATGGATACATATAGATGCCTGCCTCCTAGGGCTGGTTAGGCGGACACCGTTCTCACCTAATATGCTAACCTCTGGACCTATTTTTCCTCTCAACTAGCCTGAGGTATCCCTTGTCCAGGGATTTAACTATTAGGAAAAGGAGAATTGGGGTGGAGACAATGTAGGCCACCTGGACGACCGGGGCCCAGCCCAGGACCAGCCTGGCGTAAAAGAAGGATGTTATACACGCCATATAGGTAAGGTTCATCGTGGCTACTGGGTTGTTGTACAGGTGGAAGACCACCGTGTCGAGGCCCAGGAAGGAGCGCCTATAGGTCTTGAAGTCCAGCTCGTACATCCACTGGTGCAGACGGTAGCTGAGGAGGAACGCCGCCCACATCATAGCATAAATCGCTAGGAGCAGCCCCACGGCAAGCAGCGACAGAACGGCATCCAAAGAGCTGAACATGGAGACAACGAGGCCCAGGAGATTCACCAGCACCAGCTTGGAGGGGAAAACGTAGGCTCTCCTAGCCATGAGCAGCGCGGCAAATACGGAGGCATACATTATAGCGCCGCCGACGACCGGCCACAGTACCACGTCCATACCACACAAAATATACAGCAATAGCGTTATTTAAACAGTCGAAACACGGCTTCCACGGATGCAGCCGCCCCTCAGAGCCTAAACGGCGACACTAAGGCTGGAAACACTACCAAGTACATAGCGAGCCGTTCACCCGAGAATGGTTTTTATTGTCTTTCTGTGGCCATCCTCGCGCTTATTCACGACATGGCTCGGAGGTTCTCACCGTCTTCCGAGGGAAGCGATTCTCGGAACTCCGAACCTACCGGGATTAATTCGACGTTGACAAGGTTTTCAAGTCTTCTGGGTATATTGCACTAAAAGGACTTAACCCCAAACTTACATCAAACATTCCTGTCTAAACATCAAAACGTTTACTGCCCTCCGGGCTGGATACTTCAGGGTTGCTACTAGTAGGACTCGCGAACCATATATCATGGGGATACAGGTTTACGGCTATCCACTCTTTGGACCTACAGGCACCCCCCAGAACTACACAGCCTACAAGGCACATTATGGAAGGATTAAACGTTGTCCGTGTCGATCCCCGAACACTTCTACAATCTCCTCCGGTGGGCGGGAAGCTGAAGTACATCAACTATCGTTAGATATGGCCACCAAACAGAACAGTCACCACCAGGACGCTGTAGCCTTATGGAACTTAGCTATGAGAGGACTCAAACTCATCACCCGAAATGCGGGGTGGTTCCGTGGAGGCCCCCAACCCGGATACAACCTCAAGAAGGAGATGAAGGGAAAGACCGTGCAGGTTACCGAGAATACTCGTAAAAGATAAAGCACGGGCAACCACTACTCGAGGTCAAAGCCTTTTCAGGGCATGCCGAACTATGGGGTCAGGTATGGTGTATTCGTCGTTTTGCTTGGCGAGGTAGCCGTATTTGATTAGGGTTTTGAGGAGGTCGGTGAATCTTCTATTGTCTATGCTTGTCCCGGTTCTGGCCTCGACGTGGATCTTTATATCTTTCCACCTGGTTGCGCCCTGGGCCACAGCTTTGAGTATAGCGGTGTACCGGGCCTTGGAGTGCTCTATGACTCTAGACAGTTCTGCTAGGACCATGCGGCTCCCCTCCTCGAACACCTTCTGGAGGGCCTCCCTATGCGGCATCTTCTCCACGCCCCGCTTATAGCCGTATAGGGTCAGCCACCCCACTATGCCGTCCAGCCTATCCACAGCCTCCCCCAGCTCGGATCCCTCGACTTGCAGGCCGAGCTGCCTGAAACCTGCCTCTAGGAAGCCGAGCGCCTGCTGGGTTGTGAATCTCTCCAGGAATATCTCTCTCCGGTGCCTGCCATAGAGGGGTGCCTCCGGGTCTTCTAGGCGGAGGAACTCCCTCAGCACGCCGACCTCGCTCCCGGTGAGGATGAAGGTAAGGTTGGGCAGGTTGTCGACGGCCCAGGCTATGACCCCGTCGTACCTGGTGTTGGAGAACCGGAGGTACTGGGCCTCGTCGAAAACCACGACGAACCTCTGACCGTGGTCGCCGCACCACTCGTCGAGGGCCTCCAGTATCTCGGATAGCCGAGGCTTAGCCGCGGGCTCCAGCTCCACGCCGAACCCAGCAGCGTGGATCCCCTTTACCCTGCCAAGGGCATCGCCAAGCCTGAACCCCACACGCTCGTACCACTTGGAGTGCCTCCTCATGGCATTAACCAGCCGGGCCACAAGGCCAGCTGGCCTAACAGAGCCCTCCTCAAAGTACAGCTCCCGAACATCCATCAATACATACGGAATTCTGGCCTCCTTCACACCCACCCTGACCAGGCTCGACTTGCCGATCCTCCGGACACCCTGGACTATAACCAGCCTCTCACCAAGCCTCAGAGCCTCAACCAGGCTCCCCAACTCACCCTCCCTATCGTAGAGGTCCTCACGCCTCTCCTTAGGAGCCACATCGAACAGCAATAGGTGTCACCCCCTGACACCAAGTGTCACCCCCCGACACTAATAAATCCATCTGACACGTACGTCTCCTCCTGTCGAGGAACCCTAGAACGCTGGCATAGGCAAAGCCAGACTGCCCCATTAAATCTATGCAGTCTCCACGGTCTTCCCCAGACCTAATCCTTACTATAAAAATAAAACCTTCGTGGAAGACCCTTCTCATCGGGGATGCATCAGCACTCAAGACCCTCATCATTGCCGTTTAAGGGCTCTGCTCCCCGAGCTCATCATGACTCCTGCTTTAGGGGGTGATGGCATGACACGTAATGGTTGGGGCCCACCCTCCTGAGTCTAGGCTCCTCCTGGGAGCATATTTTTGTTGCGTATGGGCATCTGGGGTGGAACCTGCACCCACTCGGCGGGTTTATCGGGTTGGGCACCTCGCCCCCCACGACTATGCGTTTCTTCTCCTTCCTACGCCTCCTCTTGATGGAGGGCACGGCTTCTATCAGGGCCAGTGTGTAGGGGTGGGCCGGGTTGTTTATAACCTCCTCCACGGGGCCTACTTCCACTATCTTGCCCAGGTACATGACCGCTATACGGTCAGCTATAACCCTGCCCACGGCTATGTCGTGGGTTATGAATAGCATGGAGAGCCCATACTCCCGCCGGAAGTCTTGGAGGAGGTCCAGGATCGACGCCCTCATGGATACGTCTATCATCGAGACCGGCTCGTCGGCGACCACGAAGTCGGGCCTGGTGATCATTGCTCTAGCTATCGCTACCCTTTGCCTCTGGCCGCCGCTCAGCTGATGAGGGTATCTGTGGTAGAACTCCTCAGCAGGTGTGAGGCCCACCCTCTCCAGGAGTCTGAGAGCCTCCTCGCGGGCCTCCTTCTTGGTGGCAAGCCCGTGGATAAGGAGGGGGTGCTCCAGGGCCCGCCCTATCCTCATCTTGGGGTTGAGGCTGGCATAGGGGTCCTGGAAGATCATCTGCATTCTGCGCCTAAGCCTCCTCATCTCCTCGTCGCTCAGGCCTGTCACGTCTATGCCGTCGAAATACACTTTTCCCGCGGTGGGTTCAAGGAGCCGTAGCACCACTCTGCCTGTAGTGGTCTTGCCGCACCCACTCTCACCTATAAGGGCCAGGACCTCGCCCTTGTCCAGTGTGAAGCTAATGCCGTCCACTGCCTTGACATAGCGTCTCTCTCTGGAGAGCAGCCTGTCCAGCAGGCTCCTCTCGACTGGGAAGTATTTCTTTAGGTCCCGTACCTCGAGGAGCGGCATAGCTATCCACCTCCTTCCTCTCCCAGTTTTCCAGCGTAGTGACAGGCCGCATAGTGGAGTGGCCCTACTCTCACCATGGGTGGGTCCTCTCTGCTACACTTGCTGGTTGCGTATGGGCATCTGGGGTGGAATCTACAGCCGCTGGGCGGGTTGCGCAGGTCCGGGGGGAACCCGGGTATCGATTTTATGTCCTTAGGCCCCCAGAGGTCTGGCACGCTTCTCAAGAGCATCTGCGTGTAGGGGTGTGCAGACCCCTCAACCACGTCGTCGACAGGCCCCAGCTCCACCAGTCTACCAGCGTACATGACTGCTATCCTGTCGCTCCTTTCGGAGGCCAGTGCCAGGTCATGTGTTATCAGCATGATGCTGGTACCCTCCTTTTTGAACTCCTCCATGAGGTCCATAATAGTGTCCTGAACGATCACGTCCAGTGCAGTTGTGGGCTCGTCGGCTATGAGGAGCTTGGGCCGGAGAACCATGGCTATCGCTATCGCTACCCTTTGCCTCTGGCCGCCGCTCAGCTGATGAGGATAGTAGTCGGCCCTATCTTCAGGTATACCTACACGTCTTAGCATCTCCTTGGCCTTCTCCAGCGCATCGTCCCACTCGGCGACGCCGTGCTCCACAAGCACTTCAGCCACCTGATGGCCTATCCTGCGGAGAGGGTCGAGGCTGGTCATGGGGTCCTGGAAGACCATCCCGATGTCTCTTCCCCTCACCATGCGCATCTCTTTGGGCGGAAGGCTTGTCAGCTCCCTCCCCTCCAGCAGTATCTGCCCGCCGGCTATCCTGCCGGGCGGGGGCACGAGGCCTATTATAGCGTAGGCCATGGTGCTCTTCCCGGAGCCGGATTCGCCCACTACGCTGATCCATTCCCCCTTCTCGACGTTGAGGCTGACCTTGTCGACAGCGTTGACGACGCCAGTAAGCGTGTAGTAGTTGACCGTTAGCTCCTTTATCTCCAGCAGCGCCATGCACTATCACCTCGTCTGGGCTGTCGAGAGCCTCTCGCTTAGGGCCTCGCCTATCAGGGCGAAGCCCATTGCTAGGAGCATGACCATCATTCCGGGGAAGAACACCATCCACCAGTACCCGTCTAGGAAGAAGGGCTGGCCCTTCCTCAGGTCATAGCCCCAGTCGGGGGTGGGCACCGTGACCGAGAGTCCAAGGAAGCTGAGGCCAGCCTCCGTGAGGATGGCGTCTGCGACGCTTAGGCTGAAGACTACGAGGATCGTGTGGCCCAGGTTGGGGAGTATGTAGTTAAACATTATGGATCTGTGGGTCGCACCTATCGCTCTGGCTGCCTCGACGAAAAGCTGGGACTTGAGGCTAAGGGTCTGCCCTCGCACCATCCTGAAGTAGGTGGGGACGTAGACGAATGCTATCGCTATAGCCGTGTTGGTGGGGCTAGGCCCCAGCACAGCAGCTATGGCTATGGCGAGAATCAGGGCTGGGAAAGCGTACATGCTGTCCATAACCATGCTGAGCACCCTGTCGAGTCTGCCGCCATAGTAGCCCGAGACCAGGCCTAGGGGTATGCCCACCGCCATGGATAGGGCCGAGGCCATGAAGACCACCTTCAGGATGATCCTGGCCCCCCACACGATCCTGGAGAAGACGTCACGGCCAAGGTTATCGGTACCCATAAGGTGCTCCCAGCTAGGAGGCAGGTAGCCTCTGTCAACCCTCTTGACGGGGCTGTAGGGAGCTATGAAGGGCGCGAAGACTGCCATGAACACCACTGTGAGCACTATGGCCAGCCCCACCCTAAGCATCCAGACGCCGGGCGCCCTCCCCCTGAGCGGTGCTATGAGGCTTGTGGCCAGGTTCCTCGTCCTCCAGGCCAGGGTCTCTGCCACTATGACCACCCCACTAATACTTGACCCTTGGGTCTAACAGCGCGTATACTATGTCAACGATCAGGCTGATTAGCCCCACGAAGAGGGCGAAGAACACGACGGCGCCCTGGATCGACGTGTAGTCCCTATACTCTATCCTGTCCACAATGAAGGTCCCCATGCCCGGCCAGCTGAAGGTGGTCTCGGTCAGCACGGCGCCACCCAGGAGGATGGCAAACTGCAGCCCCATGAGGGTCACCACGGGGATGAAGGCGTTCTTCAACGCGTACCAAGCGACCTTCCACCCCCTGACGCCCCGGGCCTGGTAAGCTCTGATGAAGTCCTGGCCCAACACGTCCACCATGTTGTTCCTAACCAGCCTGGTGTAGGCGCCGCTCAACACTATCCCGAGCGTTATGCTTGGAAGTACCAGGTGGGCTAGCGCGCTTTTCAGCACGTCCCAGTTCCTCGTTATCAGGCTGTCTAGCACATAGAGGCCCGTTACCCTGTCAACGGTTAGGCCCGGGTCTAGGCGGCCCGACGTAGGGAGCCAGGCCAGCTGGAGGCCGAAGATGTACTGGAGGATCATCCCAAACCAGGGTATGAAGAGCGTGTATGCAACAATGCTGTAAACCCTCATACCGGCATCCACCATGCCGCCCCTCCTGAGGGCCGCTACAGTCCCCGTGGCTAGGCCTAGAAGCACGCTGATGGCGAAGGAGAATATTGTCAGCTCGAGTGTAGCCGGGAACCGTTGCCAAATATACCTGGATACGGGTGTTCCACGCGGCGTGGCTAGGGTTACGCCGAAGTCGCCGTGCAGCATGCCCCACAGGTAGTCGAAATACTGGACCACGGGGTGCTTATCGAGGCCCGCCAGGCGCCTCAGCTCCTCGTATTGCTCAGGGGGTATGTTCTTGGTTCCGGCAACGGCTAGTATAGGGTCTCCGGGGAGCATCCTGAGAAGGATGAACACTATGGTGTAGAGTACGAGGATCGTGGGTATAATCATGAGGGCTCTCACGGCTATATAGTATCCTAAGCCCCTGGCCACTCCACGGGCACCCCCTTACATCATCTACCCTGTGATGAGAGGGTGGTAAAAAACTGGTTTGATCCGGTGCTAGGCGGCGCTCCATCTCATGTCTGCTAGCCAGTCTTATAGAGTGTCGAGTAGAAGAACAGCATCGTCGGGCTGGGCACTATACCAGCGACGTCGCTCCTGGCCACTATGTAGAGTTTGCCCTGGAATATCGGTATGTAGGGCACGTCCTCAGCCAGTATCTGCTGAACCTGCTCGTAGATCTGGGCCCTCTGCGCCTGGTCTGTTATGGACTGCGCCTGTGTCAGCAGTTGATCGACCTGCGGGTTAGCATAGTTGGTGCCCGACCACGAGTTGGCCTCGCTGTGGAGGAACGGGGTGAGGTAGTCGTCGGGGTCAAGATAGTCAGGGTACCAGCCCAGCAGGTAGACCATGTACTGGCCCTCCCTGAGCTGGGCCACATAGGTGCTCCACTCGGCGCTCTGGATGGTCACCTCTATCATGCCTGTAGCCTCCCACTGCTCCTTAAGGAGCTGTGCTATGTCAGCCTCGGTGTCGCCATAGTGGGTGGGCGTGTACCATAGGGTTATCTGGAGCTTGTTGGTCTCGCTGTAGCCTGCCTGCTGGAGCAGCTGTCTGGCGAGGTCTAGGTTGGCGTCGCCGTACTTGTCCTTAAAGGCGTCTATGTGGCTCCAGAGCCCCTTAGGCACCATGCTGTACAGGGGCTCCCCGGCGCCGAGCAGCACCACGTCTATGATCTCCTGCCTGTTGATCGCGGCGGCCAGGGCCTGTCTAACCAGCTTGTTGCTCACAGGATCCATTGCTGTGTTGAAGCATATGTAGCGGATGAAGGTTCCAGGTACCTCTATCACATTGAAGCCTGCCTTGCCCTTGAAGTACTCAATGTCGGTGGGCCTCAGAGTTCTCCAGGCTATGTCTATCTCGCCGGTCTCAAGGGCTATCCTGAGAGAAGTAGCGTCGCGGTAGAACTTCACGATTATCCTCTTGGTCCTGGGCATCTCACCGTAGTAGTACGGGTTGGCCTCTAACACGATCTCCTCATCCCTAGTGAAGGAGACGATCTTATAGGGGCCAACACCGCCTGCGGTCTGGTCCGAGTCAACCTCCGTCGGGTTGTAGGCAGGGTGCACGGGGAAGTAGGGCGGAGTCGCTAGAAGCGCCAGGAAGAAGGCGGTGGGCTGCTTCAGGTAGAACACCACAGTGTAGTCGTCGGGCGCCTCTACATGGTCAACGAAGCTGGTTACGAGCCATGCAGGGTCGCCGTTTATCTGCATCACACGGTTGATGCTCCTTACAACATCCTGAGCGGTGCAGGGTGTGCCGTCGGCGAATTTGAGGTCTGTTCTCAGGTGGAAGGTCCACACGGTGCCGTCCTCGCTGACCTCCCAGCTCTTGGCTAGTGCCGGGACTATGTTGAGGGTGCCGGGCTCGTACTTTACGAGGCCCTCCATCACGTTGTTGAGTATCTCCCAGGTGAAGAAGTCGTAAGCCATGGCGGGATCGAGGTCGGTCACCTTGTCGGTGACTCCTATCACGATCTGCTCGGTTGTGAACTGGGGTGCGGGCGTAGTAGTGGTTGTCGTGGTGGTTGTGGTTGTCTCGGTGGGCGCTGGCCCGGTCTTGGTCACGGTCGTGGTGACCGTCGTGGTCACGGTTGTTGTCTCTGTGGTTGTCTCAACCTTGGCAGGTGCCATGGACCTACCTACGTAGAAGGCTGCTGCACCCACTATTATGATTAGGAGCACAGCTATTATGGGTAGGGTTTTCTGAGTAGCCGACACGTGTACCACCAGCTAATTGGTGTTGAGGTAGGTTTGATAGTTTAAACTTTTCCCTCGAAGTGGGATTGTCATGCTTGCGACGGCGGCTCCTTTCCATATACTAATCCTTATATGGCCATCCACAATCAACAAGTAGTAGGGTTCAATGTCATGCTGATACATACTGCGGATCTGCATATAGGTGCTTTTCCCCGCTCACCCCTTTCCACTGCGCCGCTCGACGCGCTGGACAGGATAGCAGAATACGCGTTGAGCGAGGGCGCCCAAGTCCTAGTTGTTGCCGGCGACTTCTTCGAGACGCCGAGGCTGGAGAACTATGAGCATATGAGTCGGGTGGCCAGGACCCTCCGGCGGCTGGCGGCTGAGGGGCTCCACGTGGTGGCCGTTCCAGGTAGCCATGACTCCAGTTTTAGGGGTAGGAGCCTGCTCGACGTGTTGAGGGAAGCAGGCCTGGTAAAGGTGCCTGTATTCACGCTGGATCAGCGTGGACTTACCCTGCACCCCCTCAGGGTTGGGGACTACGTGTTCTACGGGCTCCCTGGTTTGAGGAACAGTTTGGAGCAAACCTACCTCTCCGAGGGGAGGGTCTTCTTCGAGGACGGCGGAGAGGAGGGCTCCCGGATCCTCGTGGCCCACACCAGCCTCAGGTTCGCTGGCTACGACCCATCCGACTACTCGTACAGATACGGCAAAGCCGTGATGGGCGGTGACGAGGTTCTGGGCAAGCTTCCGCCGGTGGACTATGCGGCGCTGGGCCACATACACCTACCCCTCCCCATGGCTGAGAGTTTTACTGGCAACATAGCCTACCCGGGAGCTCCGGTGGGCAGGGATGCCGCCGATATATGGGAGACCCTGGTCCTCCGCAGAAGAGGGTTCGACCGGAGGATACTGGTGGTGGAGCCGGGTTCGGGCCGGGCGGAGGTCCGGTCGATCCTCGACGGGTTCGGGGTAGGGGTGGAGGTCCTCCGGTCAGGCTACACTGAGCCCAGGGACCTGGTCCGTGAGGCCGAGGCCCTGATCAAAGACCTGGACACTCGGTACAAGTGCCTGATAGTCTCGCTGGAGAATGTTCCCCCGGATAAGAGGCCCGAGGTCGAGAAGCTCTTCGCCAGGCTGGCCGCTGAGAGAGGCGTGTGGCTCCACCTGAGGACCAGGCTAGCCGAGCCTGGAAGCCTCACCCTGGACCTTAGGGGCGAGCTGGCCAACATAGGGGAACTCGAAGAAGAGGCTGTCAAACAGGTCGTGGAGAAGCTGGGCCTTAACGTGGAGCCCCAGATGCTCCTAGAGCTTCTCAACATTCTGGGCCGGGAGAGGAGCCCCGACTCCTCAAAGTCCGAGTATGTGGAGCAGGTGGTGGGCGAGGCCATGAAGATCCTGGAGGAGATGTTCCGTGGAGAGACGTGACCCTCTGGACAGGCTTCTAGGCATATTCGCCGACGTGTACATGGAGGTAAAGAACGATGTGGCCGCTACACGGGAGGATCCCCTAACCGAACTGTTCAACGAGGTTTATGGCAGCTTCTACAGGGCCGAGACCGTGGAGAGAGGCTGGAACAGGCCCGTGGGGTTCGTCGATGCGGGCTTCAAGAGCTACGCCTTCGACGTGATGTCCCTCTCCTATATACAGGTCGGGGGCCTTATCCGAACCGAGGACGGGGAGCTGGCGCCCCTCCGGAGCTTCGTGAAGGATGCTCCCGTAATGGATACTTACATAATATATGTTACTAGG
>WAQK01000045.1 GCA_015520265.1 Pyrodictiaceae archaeon
CTACAATGAAACCGAGTACAACGACACCTCCGACATAATGTTCTGGCAGACAACCAACGACGAGAACAGTCCCATATTTTACATATGGGGCTCTCTCCGGATGCCAGCTGGCTCGACGCCGCCGGACAGGTTCGTCTACGCTGCGTGGCCTAAGCTGTTCAACAACCCTTGGTTCGTGTCTGTAGACCCTAACCAGGTGATCGTGGGTGACGATACTGGCGTAGCATACTACTGGACGAACACACTTAATCCGGGCGAGTCAGCCACTTACAGGCAGTTCCTGCTGCCGGTGACCAGCCAGGCAGAGCCGCCACCAGCGGTGACAACCACCGTGACGACCACAACCCCAACAACGACTTCACTGTGCAACAACACCACTGTGACGACAACGGTGACCACTACTGAGACCGAGACAGTAACTGAGACCGAGTATATAGTTGAGACCATGACCCTCACTGAAACCCAGACCGAGACGGAGACCGAAACCGTGACGGAAACCGTGAACAACACTGTGACCAAAACCGTCACCACAACTCAAACAATTACCGAGAAGCCTGGCGAAGAGGTCTTGCCAGGTATAAGCATGACGGCGCTGGCAATAATCCTCCTCTTAATGCTGATAATCATAATACTGGCTTCGAGAAGATAGCCTGTGACTAACGTAGTTGGGATGAACAAGGAAAACATTTTTCCGGGGGCCGAAGGCCTCAAACAAGTGTCTGGCATCAACTACTGGTGCTCAGCTCTCTAAGGTACTCTAAAACTAGGCGCACGCCGACGCCGGTGGCGCCCTGAGGATTATAGGGTTTCCTCTGCCCTGACCTCTGGCTAGTCCAGGCAGTTCCCGCTATGTCCAGGTGAACCCACGGCTTGTCGCCGATGAAGCGGCTCAGGAAGGCTGCAGCCGTTATCGCGCCGCCCCAGCGCCCACCGGTGTTCTTCACGTCGGCAACTTCGCTCTTCAGCATCTCATGGTACTCGGGCCATAGAGGCATTCTCCACACTTTCTCGCCGGTCACCTCTGCAGCCTTCTCGAGAGTCTTGGCCAGCTTCTCATCGTTGCTGAAGAGCCCAGTAGCGTAGGGGCCTAGTGCGACGACTATGGCGCCTGTCAGCGTGGCGAGATCCACTATAGCCTGAGGATCGTACTCCTTAGCCGCGTATGCCAGGGCGTCCGCCATTATGAGTCTACCCTCGGCGTCCGTGTGGCTTATCTCGACCGTGGTGCCATTATACATTCTCAGCACGTCTCCAGGCTTGTAAGAGGAGCCGCTAGGCAGGTTTTCCACCAGGGGGATTAGGGCCACTAGGTTCACTTTGAGCCCTAGCTCAGCTGCCGCCTTAACTATACCCATGACCGCTGCTGCGCCGCTCTTATCGTACTTCATCTCCGACATGCCCTCATGGGTCTTGATCTGCAGACCCCCCGCGTCAAAGGTCACGCCTTTACCCACGAGGGCCACCGGCTTAGAGCCGGGGCCAGCGCCCCAGTACTCGATGACTAGGAGCCTGGGCTCGACACTGCTACCCCTGCCTACGCCAAGTATGCCGCCCATGCCCAGTTCCTCCAATTCGCGGCGCTTGAAGACCCTCAGCTTGAGGCCCAGCTTCTCTGCCAGCCTCCGGGCCTCCTCCTCGAACCTCTCGGGGTTCATATCGCTGGCAGGAGTGTTGGCCAGATCCCTAGCATAGTTAACCGCCCTGGCAATGATCTCACCCTTTCTGACAGCTTCGGCGGCTTCCTTCTCCGGCAGAAGGCCCGGAGGCAGCACTACGTCGAGGCGGTTAGGGGCCTCCCTTTGCTCTGACTTGTACTTTCCGAAGCTGTAAAGCGCCATTAGGGCCGAGGAAACAGATTCCTCCACGCTCCTGGAGACTTCTGCCCCTGTGAGCGAGTCCCATGGCATACTTAATGCTAGCCGCTTGGCGCCGGCCTCCCGGGCTTTCTGAGCCGCTGTAGCGGCAGCCACCCTAACCTGCTCCAGCCCCGGCTTCTCACCCATCCCTACTAGCATGACGCGGCGAGGCTTTACCTGAGGGTGTGGGTATACAAGGAGCTGTTTGCCAGCATCGCCCTGGAAACCCTCTGCCTTAGCTGCGCGGGAGATTACACCCTCCACGTCCAGGCCGGAGACCCGCCTATCGATGACACGATCCTTCACGACGCCTAAGGCCAGGAGATCCACGTCCAACGTAGAGAGGTTCTCAGCGAACACATAGCCGGGTCTAACCAAAACGCTCCCCCACGGATTCCCTGATATGGCTAGGTAAAAACGTTCCCGGCGGATCTCGATGCATCAAAGCAACACTGGTAAGCATAGGGCTACGGATACCAGTAGTATCGGTACAGCATCCCTCAGGGATCCCGGGCCCCTCAGGGTTTCCCGGCGTCTCGCTCCGGCACCTCTGACGTAGAGTGACTCGGCCATGCTACGGGCCCTCAGTAACGCGGCCGCCGTGAGGGGTGTTAGCGCGGCCCAGGGTTTGAGGCCCTTTAATCTGGCCGATGCTAGCGCCTCGTCGGCGTCCCGCAGGGTTACCGGTATCAGTCGCCAAGTGGACTCCACTGCCTCCACGAGCCATTGAGGCGCCCTTAGAGAGGAGAGCATGCTTGAAACTTGCTGGGGGTGGGTGACGTTCATTATTGCGATCAGGCTGGACGCGATCACCAGGAGCCTCAGGCCCAGGACGGCGGCATACATTACTGACTCCGGGGCGAAGAAGCCTGCGGGGTGCAGAGCGGCTGTCAGCAAGGAGACTATGAGGAGGGGGATAAGGGGTGCTCTAACCGCGTAGTAGAGCATGCGGAGATCCCGATCCAGGGCCGAGACCGTGAGGGGGAAGAGCATGAGTAGGCCGAGGACCGGTAGGCTATTGGTCTCCACCGCAGCGATGAGGACGAGGAGCGTGGCTGCGAGCTTGGCTGCGCCATGAGCCCGCCTAGCCGGGGAGTCCCGCTCCACGTAAACGGTGGCCGTGTATAGCCAGTTGAGGAAAAGGCGGATCAAGGTTCTGCCCTCACCACTATGCGTCGCTCCTTGTTCCCACTTATCCTTATCTCGTGGAGCGCCTCAGCTGCGAGCCTGAGGGCGCGCCGGGCGGTGGGCGCTATGCCTACGCCCGCCTTCAGATCCTCGTCCAGTATCTCTGCAAGCCTCTCCACGCCGGAGCCCGGTATGAAGGCGGCCACATTGTCCCCTCCAAGGTACGAGACCAGGCCTCCCAGACCTCCTATCCCCTTGTAGAGCCTGCCCAGAAGGTCTAGGATCGTCTTGTACGTGTCGTAGATGTCTTTGCAGCTGGTTCTCCGCGTAAAGTCGTTGATGTCTATATGGGCTGTTGCAACGTACTCCTCCTCTCCGCACTCCTCGTAGGCGTGCATGTTGGGCTCCAGACCCCTCAGCAGCTCCGATGCTCTGGCCTCCGCCTCACGGGGCGTGGGGCCGCAGGCAGAGGCTATCCTGACAGGCGTGGGGGCGATGCTGAGAAGCTCGTCCAGCATCTCTTTATGCCTGTCAGGCCCCATGTTGCTGGAGACCACAAGCATGTAGTCGTAGCGAAGGGGGAGGGCGAAGCCCCCGGCCCTAGACGCGACGTGCTGGAGCATGGAGTACAGCCTCGACTGTATTATCTGGATCCTCCACTCCCTGTCGTTGCCGAGGCTCTCCGTCCACTCCCTATACCCTATCAGCTCTACGACGCTGATCCTCACAGCTCCGCCCATAATGCCCACCGAGCTTTCCAGGCTACTCCACGTCCACGGTCTCTCCTTCGAACTTGGCCTCCCTAAGCGCGGCCGAGCGGCGGGCTAGCTTCACGGCGGCCTCCACGGCCCTCCTAGCATAGTCGTCTACGCGTTCAAGTGCCTGCATCCTGGAGGCGCCGGGCCCTATTATGCCGAGGGTTACGGGTTTCCCGTACTCCAGGCCCAGGTCCATGAGCTTCCTAGCGGCCTGGTGCGCCACCACCTCGTCGTGCTTGGTTGCCCCCTGGATCACGGCGCCTAGAGCCACCACAGCGTCGACCTCGGGCTTCTCGAGGAGCTGCTTGGCCATGAAGGGCACGTCAAAAGTGCCCGGCGCCCTCACCACGTAGGCGACCTCGGCGCCCAGGAACTTCGCGTGGCTCAGCGCCTTCTTCAGCAGCAGGGAGGTTACATCGTAGTTGAACTCAGCCACAACTATGCCGAGTCTCACGGGCTTCACATGCATGCACCTCGCAGCCCCATGTAGCGGCTCGTCTTCAAAATTAGAGGAGAGCATTATAAGGTGTTGGGTCTCAGGCTAGGGTTTCAGGGGCCCCGCGTCCGGGTAGCCCTGCCTGAGGCCCTGGCCAGCATACCTAGTTAGACCCTGGCCGCCCTCACGTACGAGGATGGCCAGGTTCCTGGCATGTTTCCGGGCCCTATCAACGGCGATCCTATAGAGCTCGTCCGGGTCGTCCGCCTCGTCCTCATGCACGGTGACGTCTATGACATGCTTGCCCGTCATGAGCTGAACTAGTATGAGGCCCATGCTGGCGGCCAGGTAGCTATACTTGTCAACGGGCTTGGCGCCCACCCACCCCAGCGAGATGGCGGCGTCGCACCCCTCGTCTATGAGGAGCCTCCTCACTGCCGCGGGGAGGTCCTTGAGGCCTGGCACCGTGTACCTGACTATCACGGCATCAGGGAGTTCCTGGCGTAGAACCTCTATGGCATGCGACGCCATGTCGACACGTGCAAAAGTTGTGTCAGCCACGCCGATCTTAACCAAACCGGCCCACCCAGCCGCCTCATGGGGTCTTAGAGAAGGCTTCTATAATTTCCTTCCCGCTTACGAGGGGGACGCCGCGTTCACGGCTGATCCTTTGGGCCTCCTCAACGCTTAGCACACCGCCGTCTACCAGCATTTCTGCAAATACCACCGCCGGGGGCAGCCCGGCTAGCCCGGCTAAGGCGACGGCCAGCTCTGTGTGGCCGCGTCTCCGCTCAAGACCGCGGGAGGCCAGTATGGGTAGGTGCCCAGGTGCTGTGAACTCCTCGTAAAATATTCTCTGGGCCTCCTCGTCTTCACCCTTCTCCACCAGAACTACAACGTCGTACAGCCTCCTAGCAGTGAGGGCCCTGTCCCTATCCCGTATCCCGGTGACCGAGTCAATATGGTTAACCCACAGGGTGAATGCCGGCGGATCCCCGTAGCCTAGCCTCCTAGCCGCGAGTTTGCCTAGCCGGGGATGCTGCTCCAGGAACTCATTCATGAATGGGAGGCCTAGAACTCTTCTCACCCGATCGCTCGTGGCGAAACATATCAGGCCTCCGGCCTCCCGCCTCAGCTTAGCGATCTTCGTATAGTCTATCTGGGAGGCGTGGAACACCAGGTCGACCTCCCCCTCCCTGTCGGAGGAGTCGTAGATCATCACCGGCCTCCCGCTCCGAAACGCCTCCAACGCCTCACGTAGCCCCATCTCTCAACACACAACACAGTTAACGGGTGGGGGTTAAAGCTGGTTTCCCTCCTAGAAGCTCGTGGGGCACCGAGCAGCAGGCCTCCACTACGGGGAGGCCATACCTCTTGATGAGGCTACGCCTAGGATTCACTATTCTATCCACCAGCCCTTCCCTCACCACAGCATCGTCAAGCGCCTCCTTCATTGACGCGGGCCTCATACAACCCAGAGCAATGAGACCACGATACATGGCCCTAAGGCTTCTGAGGAACATGAGCACCCTCTCCAAGCCCGGTGCCTGTATGCCCGAGACTCCGGTGCCCCGTGTTGGGATGAATACGAGGACCACCACCAGGTAGGGCCTCCTCCTCACAACCTCTCGTGCCACCACGAGTTCATCGTCTAGTGTGGCTCCAGGGAGCCCGACGGTTATGTGGGGCGCTATGAACCGAGGGCCCTCGGCCACGAATCGGTCAAATCCCTCCAAGTAGTCCTCCACGCTGCGGCCTGGCAACTTCTTGATCTTCCTGATAAATGCGTCGCTCGTCGGCACCTCATAGTCCACGATATCTATGCCCGCACCCCTTAACGCTGCTGGCGTGCCTCTTGCAGGGAGGCCTGGATGGACGCTCAATATTAGGTTCGTCTCCTCCTTAATCCTACTGAGGACCGGTAGGAAGGGCTCTAAGGGTAGCCTGCCCTCCCGGGTGAATCCGCCGCTCACAAGAATGCCTACGCCTCCCCGTGCGGCATGCCTTAAGGCGAACCGGTAAAGTGCATCAGGGCTCGGTGCCGCTGTCATCGAGTGAAGATACCGGGATTCACAGTATGTACACATGAGGCTACAGGCTGTCCCCGTTATCGAGATTGAGGGATACTTCTCACCGGGGACGAAGGCTACAGGCTTCCTCAATGCCTGTCACCAGGAGTTCCGAGGACCCTCACGTAGGCACGACAGCTGGAGGTATGGGGGTCGGGTAGGAGGCCAGTGTCAGGTTGTTCTCCTGGAGCACTTCGATTAGTATGGGTGCATCAACAAGCCTTACAGCAAGCTCGCCGTAGATATTGCCCTGCCTGGGCGGCATGTATATGTACTCCACTCCTTCTTCCTCAAGTATGCTGACCAGCCGTTCATGACCGGTATAGCCGGGCCTTACCACCAGCCAGTAGCGGGGGCTGCTGGTGACGTTGAGGATGGAGTCCACAAGGTCCTGGAGACTGGATTCGTGGTGCACGCTTAGATACTCCTTGATTTCGGACAGATTATAGTTTCGCTTGAAGTAAGACTTTACCAGACTCAACCTGCCCGCATCAACGTATATAGCGACGTACCTAGCGGTCAGGTTACCGCCGTTTACCTCGGCAAGACGGCACCATGGGTTTATGTTGCGGACAGCCTTGTAGAGTTCCGTGATAGCAGGGTTAGGCATGTTCTTCTGGATCTCCTTAGCGTACTCCTTCATCAACGTTTTCGACGCGTTTATGGCCACCTCCTCGGGAACCACCACCCAATAGTTGGGGACAAGGGTAACCGTCCCGCCTCCCTGCTTCTCCCCGGTCCAGGGCTTCAGGTACAATAGTATTGCCGTAGCTATGACCAGCACCGCTGCTAGTGTTGCAAGCTTCTTCCTGCTCATACGCCTCCTCCGGGTCGTTGCCCCCGACCGTCCCTTCCGCCGCTTCTTAGACTTCCGTGCCAAGACGTTTACACCCGGCGCCGCCCTCTTCTATCCCCTGGGCCCACTATTAATCCTTGGCCAGGCACTCGGCAGGAAACCTTTGGGGCAGGAGCCCTGGCTCGGGGTAGTTGTAGAGGGGGCCGCGGGGCCCCTCGTTATAGTAGGGCCTGTTGCACCAGGGGCATCCCGAGGTTAGCATGGCATCAGCCCTGATCTCATCCAAGTACCTGTCCCGGATCACTATCCTACCGTTCTCGGGATACGCCACTTCCCCCAGTCTGTACCCTTTGGAGAGGAGGTGGCGGAGGGCCTGGAGGCGCCTATAGTAGCAGGGATCGGGCTTGGATGAGAGGGGGGAGCCGCGGATGGGCGTGTGGGCGAAGAGCGCCACCTCGCCGCCGACCCTGTAGATCTTCTCCATGGTTTCAGCCATCTCCCATTCAGCCTCGCCCATCCCGGCCACCAGATGGACGTAAACGTGTCGCTTGCCGTACACTTCGACGCCTCTCTCCACGAACCACCAGTAGGTTTCCCAGCTGTAGGGCTTGCCGGTTAGCCGGAACACCCTTGGTGTTGCCGCGTCGAGCCCTACACCGAGGTGGTCAGAGAGCCTAGAGATTTTCTTGAGTATCTCCACGCCTACAGGGTTTATGCTCACGGAGACAGGGATCCCCAGGTCCTGGAGCCTCACGAGGACTTCGATCATCTCCTGGGCGAACCTGGGTTTCAGGACGCTCTGCATGCAGATCCTCCTGAACACCCTTCTCCTGCGGAGGGCCCCTACAAGGTTCTCCAGTTCCACGGGTGGCCAGGGCACTCTGGAGACATAGTCCTTAGAACCCCTAACCGAGGCTGACTGGGGGCAAAATACGCAGCCAGCCATGCACCCTGTGGACGAGTGTTGGAGCAGGTATGCCGTGGTGGGCACCGCGTCCATCCGTATCCCGGCCATACCCAGAGCAGCCAACGTGCCCAGCGACGCCCTCACCAGCACCCCCGGCGCCTCCACGATTCCTTTCCGGGTCACCGTTATTAAAACCGGGCCATACAGTGACTGGGGGTCCATGCTTGGCGGAGTGGCGTCTGATCCTAGGCAGATGCCCCGCGGACCTTTGCATGGCCATAGATGAGGCACTAATGTATTCGAGAGCCATGGGCGCCCCCAACACTGTCAGGCTCTACGTCTTTGACCCCACCGCCGTTACCATAGGTTATTTCCAGAGGATCAGGGACTCGGTGGATCTCGTGGAAGCCGGAAGGCTGGGGATAAACGTTGTCCGCAGGATAAGTGGCGGCGGCTCGGTACTCCACGACGCGCGGGGGGAGGTAACCTACTCGGTAGTGGTGGGTGAAGAAGATGTGCCCAGGGACGTGGAAGATAGCTTCCGCCACCTCTCGGGAGGCGTGGTGGAGGCCCTCAGGCTCATGGGGCTTCCGGCCGAGTTTGTCCCTGTAAACGACATCGTGGTCAAGGGCAAGAAGATCTCCGGCAACGCCCAGGCCCGCCGACCCGGCGTAGTGCTCCAGCACGGAACACTTCTCTACGATGCGGATCTGGAGCTCATGGCCCGGATCCTCAAGGCGCCGAAAGCTAAGCTGGAGACCCACGGCGCTGCCAGTATAGCGGAAAGGGTTACCACGGTTTCCAGGGAGCTAGGCCGCCCCGTCACGGTGGGAGAGGTGGTGGAGGCCCTTCGCAGGGGCTTCGAGAAACACTTCGGCGTCACCCTCGTGGAGGGCCAGCTGACCCCGCTCGAGTACTCCTTGGCGTCCAGCCTCCGCTGGAAGTATAGGAGTAATGAGTGGAACTATTTGAGGTGACGAGGGATGGGTAGGATTGTGGTTAAACGGCCCGGCGGGAAGTTGCTCGATGTGGAGGTTCGGGAGACGGAGAAGGGCCTAGAGGTGACGGTCTCAGGCGACTTCTTCGCCTTCCCGGAAGACAGCATTGCAAGGCTGGAGGAGTGCTTGAAAGGCTCCAGCCGCGAAAATCTTAGGGAGAGGCTCGGGGAATGCATACCGGAAGACGCGGAGCTGGTGGGCGTCTCGTGGAGCGACGTTGCGGAGGCCATACTCCGGGCAGCGACGGAATAGCTTCACCTACTTTTTCTCCAGGACTTCCAGGTCCAGCTTGGCGTGGCGGAAAAGGTTGGCGAGGACCGAGCAGTTCTCCAGCTCCTCGAGGAGCTTCTCCTTTGTCAGCCCCACCTTGCCGATGATCACTATCTTGAACCTGTCGACTACCTGGACACCCTCTATCAGTTTATTGACGTCCGTGTAGCCGGAGACCTGGACAACCGCCTTCTCGGGCCTGTCGGGCAGATCGGCGAGGATCTTGGCCACGCATCCGGCTATGGCGGAGTATATGAAGCGGAGGTTTACCTCCTCAACCCGGTAGCTGTGCTCGGCGATCTTTATCTCGTCGCCCTCCAGTGTTGCCTGGCCCTCCCCCACGATCACCTCTACGCTGCTCAAGCCTTCTTCACCACTTTCAGCACAGCTATGTTCTCCGAGTAGTCTTCAATATCTATATCAACGTTTTTGTCCTGGGCCCGTTCTAGGAGAAGATCTAGTGGCACGGCGTCGAGTCTTATCCTCACTCTGGCCTGCTCTCCCTCCTTCAGCTCGTCGAACAGCTTGAGCATCCGGGTTAGCGGGTGATCTGTGCATTTTGAGAGATCCGTGAGGTCAAGTTCAATCATGCGTAGTTACCGTAAATTATGCGTTTAAAGGAATTAAATATGTTTTTCGCTGTTAATGATCGGCCAGTAAGTTTTATTTGGCGCCCGCATAATTCTCTTTTAACGGTGTTAAAACTGACGCTTGAGATCAAGGACCTTCACGTCGCTGTCGGCGGCAGACAGGTGCTCCGAGGAGTTTCCCTAACGGTCCGCTACGGCGAGGTTCACGCCGTCATGGGGCCCAACGGCTCCGGCAAATCCACCCTAGCCTACGCCATCATGGGGCGCCCAGGCTACGAGGTAACCAAGGGTGACGTTCTGCTTGATGGGGAGAGCCTCAAAGGGCTGACCACCGAGGAGAGGAGCCTCAAAGGCCTGTTCCTAGCCATGCAGGAGCCCCCACAGATACCTGGAGTCAGGGTGAGCACATTCCTCATAGCCTCTATCAACAAGAGGATGGGCGCTGACGACTTGACCAGGGTGAAGAACCCCCTAGTCCTCAAGAGGATTTACGATGCCGTGAAGAACGTAGGGCTGAGCAAAGACCACCTAACCAGGGAACTCAACGTCGGCTTCAGCGGCGGCGAGAAGAAGAGGAACGAGCTTCTCCAACTCCTCCTCCTGGACCCTAAGGTGGTTATACTCGACGAGCCCGACTCCGGCCTCGACGTGGATGGCGTGAAGAGGGTTGCTGAGATCATACAGGAACTCCGGGAGAAGGGCAAGGCCGTGCTCCTCATAACCCACTACCCTAGGATCCTGGAATACGTGGAGCCCAACCACGTTACCGTGCTCTACCGCGGCACAGTTGTCGCCAAGGGAGGCCCAGAGCTGGCCAAGAGGATCGAGGAGGAAGGCTACAGCTTCATAAAGTAGGTAGGTATGGGTGGCCCAGGTTGACCATAAAGCTTAGGGACAAGATACTGCCTGAGAAGGGCGTTGAGGAGCTCCTAGGATACGCTGTGCCGACCAAGACCACCGTCGAGCTTAGGGGCAGGATCTCGAGGAGCCTGGTGGAGGAGATCTCGAGGATCAAGAAGGAGCCCGACTGGATGAGAAGGCTCAGGCTCAGGAGCCTCGAGCTCTTCGAGAAGCTACCCATGCCCAACTGGCTCCGCGGCATAGAGGAGCTAGACCTGGAGGAGCTGACCCACTACGTTAAGCCGGAGGCCGGTATAGCCGAGAGGTGGGAGGATGTCCCCGAGGAGATAAGGAAGTACTATGAGAGGCTCGGCATACCGGAGCTGGAGCAGAGGTTCCTCTCCGGCCTCTCGGCCCAGTTCGAGAGCGAAACAGTGTACTCAAGCGTCAAAAAGAAGCTCTCCGAGATGGGCGTCATAATGCTCCCCATGGAGGAGGCCGTGAAAAGGTACCCGGACCTCGTTAAGAAATACTTCCTCCGGGTGTTCCCAGCCTCTGACCACAAGTTCGCAGCCCTCCACGCCGCCCTGTGGAGCGGCGGCGTCTTCGTCTACGTCCCTCCGGGCGTCAGGGTCGAAGAGCCCCTAGAGGCCTTCTTCCTCATAGGTAGGGCCATGGAGGGCCAGTTCGAGCACACGTTGATCGTGGCTGACGAGGGGAGCTTCATCCACTTCATAGAGGGATGCGCCGCCCCCATGTACAAGGGGTACAGCTTCCACGACGGCATGGTGGAGCTCTACGCCCACAAGGGAGCAACCATCAAGTTCACCACCCTGCAGAACTGGAGCAAGAACGTGATCAACTTCAACAACAAGCGCGGCATAGCCGAGGAGGGCGCCAGGATAGACTGGATTGAGGGCAGCATAGGGAGCAGGATAACCTACGTCTACCCTTCCACCATCCTAAGAGGCAGGGGCGCCAGCACCCGCTCCATGGTGGTATCGGTGGTGAAGGGCCCCTACCTAAAGGACACGGGGTCCAAGGTGATCCACGTAGCCCCCGACACGCGGAGCAGGATAATAAACAAGAGCATAAGCGTCGACGGCGGCATCAACATCTACAGGGGCCTCGTCAAGGTGCTCCGCGGGGCCAGGAACGCCCATGCTCACGTTGAGTGCGACTCCCTTATACTCGATTCCAAGTCGATGGCCTTCACCTACCCGCACAACCAGGTTGACGAGCCCACCGCTACCGTAACCCACGAGGCCACCACGGGTAGGCTGGGTGAGGAGCAGCTCTTCTATATGATGAGTAGGGGGCTCAGCGAGGATGAGGCCAAGAGCCTCATAGTGCTGGGCTTCCTTGACGAGATAATGGCCGAGCTGCCCTTCGAGTTCGCCAACGTGCTCAACAGGGTGATCCAGCTGGAGTTCAAGAAGCTGGGAGGTCTGGGGTGAAGGGGGCATGGCGGCTCAGAGCTACAGCGAGCTCCTCGGAAAACTGTCCTACCAGAGGGTCAAGGACTCCCCCACGGTAAAGTACTACACCAACTGGAACCTCTTCGACGAGCGTATAAACATCGGCCAAGCCTACATAACGGAGCCCCTCCCTAAACCCCTCTCGGAGCTAAACATACACGCAACCATGGGCGCCGGGGAAACAGTTGTTTTCTCCAGACACGACGTCCTCCTAGCAGGCATCATGAAGGCCAAGGACCTGCCTCCCTACGCGTCACTCAAACCCTTCAAGCTCCTCAGGAGGACGGAGTCCAAGATCACCGCGCTCCACGCGGAGAGGTGGAACTCCGGCGTATACGTCAACTTCCCACCTTCAACGATCATCCGCGACCCCGTGGTGGTGGCCAGCCTCTCGGGCGAGGGATACATTGGACACCACGTACTGGTAGAGGTTGGGAGAGGCGCTGAGGCGCGCCTCGTGCTGCTGGACTACTCGGGGAGATGGGAAGGGCTGAAGACACTGGTAGCCGAGATCCGCCTAGAGGAGGCGGCCAAGCTCGAGCTGATCAGAATAGTGATCCACGGCCCTGGCTCACCCGTCTACAGCCACACGGTGGCACACCTGGCGGGCGGCGCGGAACTCGAGGTCAAGACCCTGGCCCTGGGCGGCGCCATGACACATCTCCGCGACGACTACGTGTTGGCAGGCGAACTCGGCAAGGTTCACACCGCCGTGAGCCTGATATCCCTGCCAGGCACGAGGCTAGACACCATCACCAACGCAGCACACCTGGCGCCCCGCACCTCTAGCCGGATAACGGTCAGAGGCGCCGTCATGGGCGACGGCTACCTGGTCCACAGGGGGGTCGCCAGGGTGGTGGGCGAAGCCCGGTGGAGCGCCACCAGCATAGACAGCTACATCAACGTGTTCTCGGACAGGGGCAGCGGCTACGCTGTACCCATGCTCGAGATCCAGACCGGAGACGTGGAGGAGGCGCGGCACTCCGCAGCAGTCGCCAGCCTCAGCGACGACCAGCTCTTCTACCTCCAGTCCCGCGGCCTCACCAGGCAGGATGTGGAAGCACTGCTGGCCAGAAGCATCCTCGAGTACTCGGGAGCGGCCGAGGCAGCCGGTCTGGAGCCTGCCACCCTCCTAGCCTTAGGGGAGAGCCTTTTTGGCTGAAACCTTTACTAGGAGGAGCTGCGCATAATCTTTCCGATGAAGCCGGGTAAGATATACAGTACTGCTATAATATTCGTCTTACTGGTACCGGCTCTATTCTCGAGCCTGGGCCTAGCCAACACTCCCCAAGACCACATAAACATAGTGGTACACAGCGACCACACCGCATCCCTAGAGGCCTCAGGCATACTAAGCCCTGTGGTACACCCCTATACTAAGAGCACCGTCGATCTGGACTTTGGAGAATCAGGAGACGATTTATTCATCATCCTCGCGCGCAACGAACTCTACAACAGCTCCGAAAAGCCCCCACCCGACGTAGCGACATTGCTGATGAAAAGCGAGACTTCATGGAGCCTGGACTACTTCTATGACGGCAAAAACCTGGTGGTCCAGACCTCGCAGACCCAGGTCTCCTGGAACAGTTTGAACAGGCTCACCCTTAAAGCTAGCCGCAAGGTCAGGCTAATACTCTCCGAGAACACGGGGATCCTTAGAGCAAAGGTACTGGTAGAGGTGGAGACTGTCTCCGCCACCTTTATAGATGTTCTCGCCAAGCTTGCCGAACTGTATAGGAGCCTAAACACCTCAGAGTGGTTCCGACTCCTAGAACTGGAGGAGCAGAACGGCGCCCGGGACGGCCTCCTCTACGGTGTCCTCAAGACATCCTTCTTGGTAGACCTGGAGAGGAGAGGGGCCACCCCGTCTCCCGAGGGCTTCATCAAGGTGCCAGCGTCAAGCTGGGCAAAGGGCCGCTGCACAATCTCAGCCATTGAGAAATACGCGGAGAAAGTAACCATGTACACCCATACGGGCCTCCGAAGAGTATGGACTGAGAAAAACCTAACAGTCACAGGTCTAGGGGACGGGGAAGCGATTATCACCATATATGACGCGCTAGACCTAGCATGGAACGTAGTCGTCCTCTCTAGCACGTTTTCCGAAAGGCAATCCCTGCTGCTCGGCCGGAGTAAGCCCGGCCTCCTAGAGCTAACCATGCTGGCGGGCTTCCTCTCGGAGCCGCAGCTTAGAGGAGCTTCTGGCCAGTTACGTGCCAACGTATCTGGCGGCGAGATCGTGTATGAGCTACAGGTAAGGGGTCTACCCATACCTTCCACGTCTACAGCCTCGGACACTAGGTTGACGGCCCAGAGGCTGGCAGAACTGGTAGTAGTGCTTATGCGTCTAACCCAGGACCCCGAGCCTCTGGCCGAGACCATAATGGATAGAACCGTAACCCTGGAGCCGGGAGACCTCGGAGTCGCCGACATATCTCCGAGAACGGTGAAGTTCAGGGACCTATACGCTGTATCCATCCAGTGGGCCGAGGAGACCCAGGAGACAACCACGCAGCCCCCAGTCACGGTAGGGGAGAACCTGGCCTCAACCCAGCGAGGCTTCTTCCTCCAAGCCGCCCTCACGGCAGCACTCCTAGCAGTAGCGGTGACGGCTGCCCTCGCAGTGGCTTGGCTGGGAACGGCCCGCCGGAAAGACCCACACGAGCAGAGAGGCAAACTAGCCTAATAAATAGAATGAGCACCATATCTACTGCAGGTGCACCGCCCGTTGTCAACCTCTATGAAGAAGGTCGAGATATACACTGACAATGAGAACTGCAGGAAGCTCGCAGATGTGCTGGAGGAGGAGAAGCTCTACTGGTATGTCGAGAAGGTCAGGCTGAAGGACGAGGAGGAGATCTGCAGGATCACCGTCTACGCGCCGCTCCACGCCATAGAGGAGATAACGGCCCGCGTCGCCGAAACCCTCGATATGAGGAGGATAGAGAACATGGTTGCTGTCAGTGACGTCGAGGCTGGCATAGGCGCTCCCTATAGGATAACGGGGTGGAGGTTCCTCAGCCTGGCCAACAGCTTCGCCAAGAGGCCCAGGTTCATGCTCCTCGAAGACGCCGGTGAGAGGTCGAGGATATCCACGGCACAGGTACTACTAGTGGTCCTGGCAAGCCTGGTAGCGCTGGTCGGCCTCGGCACAGATAACTCCTACGTGGTCATAGGCGCCATGCTACTATCCCCCATCCTAGGCCCCATATACGCGTTCTCAGTTCTCCTCGTGCTCTCCAAGCCCAGGATGGCCGCCAGGAGCCTCATCAGCCTAGCAACGCTCGTCTGCGCAGCCGTAGCCGCCTCCTTCGCCGCCTCCGCCGTATCGACGCTGCTGGGTCACGAACCCCAAACCACGGGAGAAATACTGCTCAGAACCAGGTTCGGCTGGGACTCCCTAGCAGTTCCCCTCCTACTGGGGATGGCAAGCCTACTCGCAGTATCCTCGAACGTCACCGAGGCTCTGACCGGGGTGGCCATAGCTGCGGCCATCATACCGCCAGCATCAGCCCTGGGCTGGGCCCTGGCCACGGGCCACCTGCAGCTAGGGGAACTCATAGCTGCAAACCTAGGCACCAACCTAGCCGGACTGCTGGCGGGCAGCTACCTAATGGGAATGACCGTGATGACACGGCACGTAGCCCGTAGAAGCTACAGAGGCAGCTAATATATTAATGGTGCAACAACAATACCGTTACCTAAGTGTAAGAGCAATGACACCGACAACTATACGGCATGGCTCACTTCGCAGATTTGCCCTGTTTGCCGCCGTACTCACACTGCTCCTAGCATACCCTCCGTCAACCCCCGAAGGTGAGGCTCAGGGCCTGGGCCGGAGCGCATATATCTACGTCTTCAGCAACGGCGCACTGCTGATTGAAGCGTCAGGACACGTTGATGGAGCGAGTTCCCTCTACAACTACTCGTCGCTTAACGCGGAGTTCAGAGCAGTAGATAACAGGATCTTGCTCGAGATAAGTAGTCGCCGCAAGGTATCACTACCAGCCAGGCCGGGCACTGTTTCCTTAACCTCGACGTGGAATAACAGGTTCAACTACAACTATTTCTCGGACGGCGAAACACTCGTCATAGAGGCGGGCGGGGCCAAGAATACATCTGAGGAACTTGTGGGGGCCGGGTATACTCTAAGCCGCTCCGAGTATAGGAGCATAAGAGTATTGGCCCAGAAACAGAGCTTAGAGTTTCACGTCAACCTGAACATTAGTTTGAGCTCCACAGTATCTGAAGGCCAGCTGAAAAACCTTGCAGAACTCGCTGAGAACTTCGATAGAGAGTACGACTGGTTTACGCTGGTCAACTACACTTACAACACAACCACACTGCCTAAAGAGTTCAGCGAATCACTGAACATCGAGTACATCCTGGATTTTGGTGACATTGAGGCCGTAAGACTGTTACTCCTACCTTTGGGAGTACCTGACCCATCAAGCCTCTTTACCCCAGGCACCGCTAGGCTCAGGAGCGAGACCAACGGCAAGGTTGAGCAGCCCGGAGAAGAGCCAAGTGTCCTGACCCTCGAAACATCTACGTACATGAGGCTTGAAGCCTCTCTGCAAGTGGCGGATAACCTGCGCGTCTCGGTCGGAGTGGTTTCGCTCCTCATGAAGAACATTATAGGACCAGATATCTTCACGGTGGTCACAGTCCAGCCGGGCTATGGCTGGGTCTTGGCAGGCCCTTGGGCGTCGCCCTCAGAGTCTGCGGGAATGTATCTCTGGGCCTTCTCCCAGCAAATATCGGGTGTGGAGGTGCTGGAGGGCCGAGGGACACTAAATGTAACCATACAGGGTGGCACGCTAAGCTATACGTTCAGGTCGCCTAGGTTTAGACCCAAGTACTCCGCTGATCCCCGGGAATCCCTTCAGCTACTCCCAGAGAAAGCACGCGACTTCGCGGCCTTTCTAAGGCTCCTACTTGTAGTGGAGGCAGATGCAAGCAGGATTGCCCAGTATCTCGACACATTGCCTGTAAAGCTGAAGCCGGGTGACGCTGCAGTAGCGGAGATAAGCCCTGCTGAGACGGTGCTGGGAAAAGTGGGTTCAGTGAGCATAATACTTGATCAGAGGGGGACCACTACAACCACAACTACGCAGACAGCTACCGGCACCTGTGAGCCGCCAAGCGCTGCCTGGAGCCCGCTATCCCTGGGCCTCGGAGCGCTCATAGGCGTCATTGCTGGCATAACGCTGTACGCTGCATTAGCGAGACGCCGCGGGGCTGCAGGCTCTGCGGAGGGCTGAGACTGTAGTGGGATCCGTGCCGGTGAGGAGGATCCGCATCAAATTTTAGTGTCACATGGTAAATGTTCTACACGGGAACATTGAGACTAGGCGTATTATGGCTGGCCGCGGCCCTTATGGTGCTTGGAGCCCTGCTGGCACCGGTATCCGAAGCCGCGGGGCCCAGGCTAACCATATATGTTTACGGTGATGGTTCGCTACGCATAGAATCCTCGGGGCGCCTGAGAATCCCGGGTACGCCGCACAACTACACCACAGCGACCGTGCTGGTGGACTATAATGATGGCATGTTCTCCATGTTCCTGAGGGAGCAGAGCAGGATGACCTGGCCCCTCGTACCGCCGAGCAGGCTGCAAGAGGCCGGAACCTTGACAAAAGAGGTTAGCTATACTTGGAGCTGTGTCTTCGACTTCAGGAGCTTCTCTGATGGCAAAACCCTGCTGATGTGGGCGAACCAATACCTGTACACGGAGAGCGGGTCTAAGAGGTACGTCGAGCATAGGTCGGCCAAGATAGTGGTGGACAGGGGCTCGCTGGAGGCCCACGTGGAGCTGAATATGAGCCTGTCCCTCAGGGGCCTCGGGTACCAGCGGATCCTGTGGAGATGGCAGAGCCATGCACAGTGGTTGAACCAGAGCTTTCCATGGTTCAGGCTGCTTGACTCCAGCTACGAGTTCAACCTATCCACAACCAGGCTGGTGGAGAATCTGAGCATCGAGTATACGGTCAACCTCGGTCAGACGACTGCTGCCCTGATCTTCCTCATACCCGCAGGAATAGATGAGCCAGACATGCTTTTCGCGCGGGGCACAGCCTCCGTGGAGGGGGACTTCTGGGGAATGATTGAAGACTACCTGACCACGGGTAGGGCGGGGACCTATATCAAACAGTCATATA
>WAQK01000046.1 GCA_015520265.1 Pyrodictiaceae archaeon
GGCTATACGGGTCTAGCCGATCTGCATATCAGGGGCAAGGCTGGCGAGGTACTTGCGCGCCTAGGCAAGGCTCTGGGCCTGTACCCTTAGCCTATCCTCTGGACACTCTGCTAACAATGTGTTCTGCCAGCTTGTAGTTGGGCGGAGGGTTCTCGGGAGTCCAGCTATCCGATGCTGTGCTGACACCGTGGGGCGTTATGGTTAGGCTGGACATGTAGGTTGCACTCATCATGGTAATGATCTGCATTGTCCTGCTTCGACGTTCTTAATATGCATCATGTTGTCCTCTTTCCATAATCCTCGGTGGATCTCGAAGCTATAGAAATATATGTGTTAAAAATTTCTTGGTACAGGTACAACATTTTATATTGAACCGGAACGAAAAAATTATTAATATCACATACTTTTGAGAAAAACGAGGACAAAGCCTTGAACCACGCGGACACGTGGCCAGAGGCGTTGCAACTGGCCAGATGAGGTGTCTATAGCATGGGTTTCCACCCTTACGGCTTCATGGCCTTGCTGGCCGTGGTGTTAACGGGTTATGCTGGCATCGACTATAGGAGGGCATCCCGCCTCAGAGCCGACATAGCCGGCCTGTTCCTCACAGCCTTTTCCTGGGTGTTGTTCGTCGGCGCCTTCGTCATGGATGAGTTCAACTTGGTAGCAGTTTATAGCTACTCGACCCGCGATATGCCTGTCTGGCTCAAGGTGGCGTCGAGCTGGGCCGGTATGGCTGGCTCCTTCATACTCTGGGGCCTCATGATGGCCATCATTTCAGCCATCTACAAGTTCTACGGCGAGCGTAGAGGCGTGTTTGACACCACCGCTTACCGCGGTCTGCTACTGATAACGGCGGCAGTCATGTTGCTGAGCATCGAGGTCGGCGCCTTCGAGACCGCCAATGTCGACTTCGAGCTTCCTGCCGGTGCGAGCCTCAACCCGCTGCTTAGGTCCTTCTGGATCCTCGTGCACCCTCTCTTCACCTTCGCAGGTTACGCCTTCAGCCTCGCGCTGGCCCTCCACGTCCTCCTCTCCACCAGGAGGGACGTGTTCTGGGAGTGCCTACTCGCAGGGCTGGCATGGATAAACCTGTCCATCGGGATACTAGCCGGAGCGGTGTGGGCCTACAACGTGCTGGGTTGGGGCGGCTACTGGGCGTGGGACCCGGTGGAGACGGCGGAGCTGGTGCCCTGGCTCGCCCTCACGGCATACTTTCATGCGCCTCAAAGCGTGGGCGAGGGCGGCAGGAGGCTGTCAGCCGCGCTGGCGGGATTCTTCACCTTCTACTCCTCCTTCATGACTAAGGCTGGAGCATCCTTCACAGCATCGGTCCACACCTTTGAATGGACGCCTAAGGCCACGCTCCTAGTGATACTCCATTTCGCGTTCGGCGGAGCCATACTGGCCATCTACCTGTGGAGGCCGGGACGCTTTGTGTGGACCGTTAGGCGCGATACAGCTAGTGTTTCCTTCACGCTGGCATGGTGGTCGCTGATAGCCCTCTCTCTAGTATCGTTTTTCGGCATCTTCACGCCCGTGGTTTACGCTGTGGCCACAGGGGACCTGATAAGTGTGGGGGTCAGCTACTATAATACATACAGCGCACCCTTCACCTACATCTTCCTGGTGGCCCTCGTCGGATGCGCTTTAAGGAATAGACTAAGCCTCAAGGCTTTCACCCTGATCGCTGCAGTCCTGGCGGCAGCCAGCATGACGTCAGTGCTGCTGGTGAGCCCCACAGGCAATGTCCTGGCCGATCTACTGATCCCGGCGTTAATAGCCTCACTAGCATCTGCAGGGTACCGGCTAACGGTGGACGTGACCAGCCGCAGCTTCCGCGGGACAGGTATCTCGGCGCTCCATCTGGCTATCCCCCTGTTGCTACTGGGCGTTGCTCTCAACACCACGCTGGACACTAGAACCGTTCTTCGTCTCGAGATGGGGCAGCCTGTGGAAACACCCTACGGTATAACTATAACCTACACTGGCTATGAGATTAGGGCATCGGACTGGGAGATATTCTACAAAGGCCACCTGATACCCGAGGGTGCCTACGGAGACTTCATCTTCGAGGCCACCGACGGTGAAAACACTTACACGCTGGTACTGCCCGTCAGGGTGCCCTTCGCCTACGGCTGTGGAAGCGAGCCACGGACGATCTCCCGGGGTATCGACGACATCTATGTATCAATACTGCACGCCGACTTCCACAACAGGCTGAGAAACCTGATAATCGAGAACGCCTTCTACGGGGGCAACAGTACTGCCGACTACGTTCTAGTCGAGGTTAAGTACAACCCCTTCATCGACCTGGTCTGGGGTGGCTCCACCCTACTGGTGGGCGGCGAGATCCTGGTAGTAGGCTCACTACTGACCGCCGGGAGGGGGAGGAGAGATGAGTAGCATGAACATTAGAGGTATAGCCATTCTAGCGGTGGTTGTGGTGATTCTCGGTAGCATAGTGGGTGTACTGATGTACGGCGAGAAGGCTGGTCAGCAGCAGGAAGAGGCGCCGCCCCAGGAGTCTGGGCAGGCCGAGGCGAGGCAGGTGGCCGAGAGGATAGCCAGCTACCTGCAGACCTTCGCCAGGCTGCCGCCCAACCCGGACTACAGCCCCGAGCTGATGAGGCTGTACATGCTGCTCAACTCCGACAGGCCTGTCGTGATACTCTTCTGGCCATCTAACTGCGGGTCCTGTATCCAGTATAAGGAACAGGTATGGGACCAGGTGAAAACCTTGTTCAGCAACGTGTCCTTCGTGGACTACC
>WAQK01000047.1 GCA_015520265.1 Pyrodictiaceae archaeon
GGATAGCCTTCTTTACCGTGTTCGTCGGACTAATAGCAGACTACGTGATGATCCGTGCAACCAGGAGGGCTAGAGGCGAACTCCCCGTGAAGGCGAGAGGTCATGTAGTAATACTGGGGTGGGACGAGGCGGCTGAAACCCTGCTCAGCGAGCTGAGGGCCAAGGCCCCCGACAGGAGGATAGTCCTCCTCAACCAGGAGGGCCCCCTGATCACGGAGGATGAAGTCTCAACCGTGAGGGGTGATCCTACCAAAGCTGAGGACCTTAGAAGGGCCTCCGTGGAGTCGGCGTCCCATATAATTGTCACCACCGGCGACGACTCCCGGACAATATTAGCCGTGCTCCACACCAGGAGGCTTAACCCTAACGCCACCATAATAGCAGAGGCGCTGAGAGACGAAAACATGGAACTCATAAAACAGGCTGGCGCGGACACCGTAGTCCTAACCAGCAGCCTGGGAGGCATGCTGCTGGCAAGCGCCGTAACCGAGCCCGCTATACCCAAGTTCATCGAAGACCTGGCTGGAGCCACCACCGGAGTCGTCGATGTGGTTGAAAGGCCTGCTAGCCGCTACGCCGGCCTCAGGTTCTCGGAGGCCCTGCTCAGGGCCAAGAAGGAGGAGGATGCACTGATACTGGCCGTCATAAAGGATGGAAAGCTAGTAGCCAACCCTCCCGGAGACTACCTGATAGGCGAGGACGACAGGCTCCTTATTCTCGTGAGGAGCCGGAGGACGCTCTAGCCTCGTCGCCCGGCCAGCGTTTGAACTGGATCTCCACCCTTTCAGGATACCTCTTAACGCCCTTCAGAGTCTCTATGAGGGCCTGTATGGTCTTCATGAACACGTTCTTGACGTAGGGGTTGAGAGGCACAACGTCGCCGTCAAGCACAAGCCTGAAATCAGCATATACCGGGCAGTCACCTATGCTCCTCTCGCCTCTGAGGACTGAGTGGGCGAACATTCTGCAGTTGGCCACTCCGCACCTGGCGCAGTCGAGCCCAGGTAGCAGGGACTGGGCCCAGGCGTAGGCGTCGTCCGCCACCGCCTTGGCCAGGTCTTCTATCTGGGAGAACCTGTAGGCACGGCAACCCCTCCTCCCAGCCTCGCTGAGCACGTCGTCGTTATCGGAGACCACTGCCACAGTGTCGTCGGGGCTACATCTCAGCTCCTCCAGCTCCCCCGGATCCGCCGCTACCACGATCCTCTTGCCCACCTTGCTCTCCTTGAACCCCTCGACCAGCACTATGAAGTACCTGGGGTCTAGGAGCGCGGTGATGTTGGCCAGGTCGTCGATCAACGCCTTGGTGATCACCGCGGTGACCCCCTGGGACGACACTACGACTTGATCCACCCCCGCCTCCATGTACCTGTAGGAGTCCTTGTCGGCCAGATCCACACCGCGGTGAGCGTGCTTGACAGCCGCCACCCTATAGCCCATACGTGTGAGCCTGGCCGCCAGCTCAGTGCCTACCCTGGTCTTCCCCCTATTCTTGCCCACGGCGACTATCCTGTAGACCGCCCTTCCCACCACGAGGAACACCTGGGGTTACAAGTCTGCTTACCCGCTCCTCATAAACCTTGGCCAGCCTCTCCACCTCGTCGGTCAGCGATTCGTACAGCTCCACCAACTTTCTGGCCTTGTCGGTGAGGCTGGCGCCGCCGTGTCTTGCCCCTCCCCTCCAAGTCTCTATAATCTTAATGTCGAGAATGTTCTCGAGGCGGCGGACATAGTTCCAGACAAAGTTGTACGACATGCCCAGGCTCTTAGCAGCCCCCTTGAGCGAGCCTTCCTGATCTATGACTTTGAGGATCTCTATTCCGCCCGGCCCGATCACGGGGAGCCCATCTAGCTCGAGCCACACCTTATACCTGAATACAAGGGTCTTGGACACGTTGCCAGCCCTGAAGTATTGTTGCGGCGAACAACTAATAATGGTTCCCGGCACAAGGCTGGCCCCGGAGGGGGAGATGCCTGGCAGGGGCTACCGGAGGCTGAGGCTCGAGGGCGCTTTCCGCTTCAAATGTGTCAGGTGCGACTACTGCTGCGGCACCGGGCCCAACATAGCCCTCACGGCCTACGACGTGATCAGGATGTCACGCAGGCTCGGGATGTACTGGAAGAGCTTTCTCGAGACCTTCACCAACGTGATAATTGCCGATATGTTTCCCTTCATATCGCTCAAGGGGGACGAGAAGGGGGGGTGTCTCTTCATGGAGCGGGACGAGGAGGGTCTCACCAGCTGCAGGATATACGATGCGAGGCCCATGAAGTGCAGGTTCTACCCCCTCCACGTGGCATCCCCTTCAGCCACTCATGTGTACCTGGACACAAAGTGTCCGGGCGTAGACTTGGGCGGCGAGGAAAGTGTGCCCACAAGGCTGTACGAGCAGTACGTTTGGGAGCTGAAGAACCATTACTCCAAGCTTCATAGGCTCATCTTCGAGGAGGGCTGCGAGCCCCTCCAGGCCCTCTACAAACTGCTAGACGACCTGTGGGCAGAGGCGTGGCGCGAGAAGCCGCCGTGGAGCGACCTAAAACATATCGAGGACCTTGGATCAACCTAAACCATGGAGTGATGAGAACGGCGGAGAAACGAGCCTAGA
>WAQK01000048.1 GCA_015520265.1 Pyrodictiaceae archaeon
CGAGATCTTCGTATCGGTCGCCCTTATCGCGGCAGCCCTCCTAATGGCTGGCAGCGAGGCCTCCCTCCTGGAGAGGAACGTGAGGGAGCTGGGGGTGCTCAAGGCGGTGGGTGTTGACGCGTGGAGAACGGCCGCCTACTATGCGGGCCATAACATGGTCCGCGGCCTCGCCGGGACCCTGGCTGGCCTCGCCCTATCCATCCCCCTGTCGGAGAAGCTGGTTGAGTGGGGTGCTAGGCAGGCCCACGGCTCCGCCGTGGAGATCCTCATGGAGAGGTACCCGTACAGCCCCGACCCCCAGGCCCTCCTGTGGGCCGGGGGCTTCGCCCTGATCCTGGTGGCCGCCGGCTCCCTGATACCGCCGCTCCTGGCCTACAGGATCCCCGCCGCCAGTGCGCTTAGGTTCACCGGCCTCACGGGGCCGGCCGGCATAGCTGTGTTGAGGGGGAGGGTCAGGCTAGCATACGCGGTGAGGAGGGCCCTGTCCAGGCCTTGGCGTGCAGCCTTCCTCGTACTGTTCCTGGCCATCACGTGGGGTGCCGCCGCCTCCATCCCCATGAGCGTGAGGGGCATAGACGTGATCGGCGAGGAGATAGCCATGTACGGGTACGACGCCAGCATTGTCGTCGTGCTGGAGGGCCGGGACTCGTCCACCCTACCCGGGGTGGCCCTAAGGGTTGGCGGCGTCGAGGCTGCGGAGGTCTGGGCATTCGAGTGGAGGGCGGCGACGCTGGGCGGCGACGAGGTTACCGTGGCCTCCTGCCTGGAGGGCTCCTGGAGCCTGGGCCCCGTCCTGGCCAGGGGTAGGTGGCCGGGCCCCGGGGAGGCCGCTATAACCGAGACACTGTCTAGGCTCCACGGCCTGGACCTGGGGGACGAGGTGGTCCTGTCCTTCGGGAGGGGCGAGCTTAGGCTCAGGGTTGTGGGGATCGTGAGGACCCATAACAATGACGGCCTCCTGGTCTACGTGTCCAGGGAGGACTACCTCTCGGTTCTCGACACGGACTTCGTCCTCCTCCGCATAAGGGCTTCGGGGGACCCCGAGGAGGTGGCGGCCCGCGTCAAGGCGGCCCTGGTGGCTGGCGGCGTTCCCGCCAGCATCGCTGGGACCAAGGAGGGCATGCTGGAGTCGCACAGGAACAACCTGAGGTTTGTGAGGATGTTCCTCACCATAATCAACGCCGCCACCCTGGTGGCCGGCCTCCTGGGCCTCGCGGTTCTCGTGGTGGTGGACCTGGCGGGGAGGCTCCGGGAGATAGGGGTGCTGAGGGCCCTCGGGCTCACGGATGGGGAGCTGGGCCTGGCTGTGGCGGGGGAGGTCCTGGTCGCGGCCCTGGTGGCGGCACCCCTCGCCTACCTGGCGGGGCTAGCCATATCGTCGTCCATGCTGGACATGATGATGGGGGCCATGGGCTACGTGAGGCCCCTGCCCCGTCTCTCGGATCTGGCCAGTTCGGGCTGGGTGCTGGGCCCGGCCCTGCTGGCCTCCTACGCTGCGTGCCTCCTATACCTTAGGAGGCAGCCCACATCCAGCCTGCTGAGGGTCGAGTAGAGGTGAGCGGTTTGGCCGTGATAGTGTTCGAGGATGTGTGGAAGATATACAGGACGGGGAGGGGGGTCGAGTACCCCGCCCTCAGGGGTGTGAGCCTGGAGATAGGGGAGGGTGAGTTCGTCGCCCTCCTAGGCCCCTCCGGCAGCGGGAAGACCACCCTCATCTACCTAGCCGGGGGTATAGACGTGGCCACCCGGGGCAGGGTGGTGGTTAACGGCACGGATCTGGGGAGGCTCTCCGAGTCTGAGAGGGCCAAGTGGCGGAGGAGGAACGTGGGGATAGTTTTCCAGTTCTACCATCTTGTCCCCACCCTGACGGTGCTGGAGAACGTGCTGCTCCCCATGGACCTGGCCGGGCACCCTCCAAAGGCCGAGAGGAGGAGGCGGGCCCTGGAGCTCCTGGACCTTGTGGGTATGAGGGATAAGGCGGACAAGTTCCCCTCCCAGCTGAGCGGCGGCGAGCAGCAGAGGGTCGCCATAGCCAGGGCCCTCGCCGCGGACCCCCCGCTGCTTCTGGCCGACGAGCCCACAGCAAACCTGGACACGGAGAACAAGGAGAGGGTGGTGGAGCTCCTGGTGGAAGCCAACAGGCTGGGCAAAACCGTGCTCTACGCCACCCACGACCCCGGCCTGGCCTCCAGGGCTGGCAGAATAGTGGAGATAAGGGATGGCAGGATCGTGAGAAGCTAGCCACCCATATATACGTGCCCCGCACTATAGACGGGTGAGCTGAAGGGTTATGCCCGGACCCCTGGATGACCTAAGAGGATACCTGGCCTGGCTGGAGGAGAGGGGTCTCCTGGCCCGTGTCGGAGAGGAGCTCTCCCCCATCCTCGAGATACCGGCTGTTCTGAGGAGGGTCATGTACCGCAGGGGCCCCGCGCTGCTCTTCGAGAGGGTTAAGGGTCACCCGGGCTGGAGGGTTGCCGGGAACCTGTACCCCAGCCTCAACGTGTTCCGCGACGCGCTGGGCGTGGGGAGCCTCGAGGAGGTGGGTGAGCGCCTGGTCTCCATGGCCTCCAGGGCCCCGCCGACCAGTCTGAGGGAGAAGGTTAGGAGCCTGGCCGAGGCAGGCGGCATGGCCCGCTACCTTCCCCGCAGGGTGCGGAGGGCCAGGTTCGCGGAGAACGTGGTGGAGGCGGGGGACAAGCCCCTCGACATGCTTCCAGCCTTCAAGACCTGGCCCCGGGATGGTGGGAGGTACCTCACCTTCCCTCTGGTCATCACCAGGGACCCCGTCCGCGGCGTTACCAATATGGGTGTCTACAGGGTTATGCTGCTGGACGGTGCCAGGGGTGTGGTGCACTGGCAGATCCACAAGAGGGGTGCCATGGCCTACGCGGCGGCGGGCGAGAGGGGTGAGGAGAGGATACCGGTGGCTGTAGCGATCGGCTGCGACCCCGCCACCATGTTTACCGGCGTCGCCCCCGTGCCCTACCCTCTGGACAAGCTACTGTTCGCCGGCATGGTTAGGGGCCGCGGCATCGACGTCTACGAGCTGCCCAGCGGGCTCCTGGTCCCGGCTAACGCCGAGGTGGTGATCGAGGGCTACGTGAGGCCCGGCGAGCTGGCCGAGGAGGGGCCCTTCGGCGACCACTTCGGCTACTACGACAAGCCCGTGGAGCCTTACCCTGTGCTCCACGTCGAGCGCATGTACTACAGGGACGACCCCATATACTATGGCAGCGTGGTTGGAAAGCCTCCGCTGGAGGACGCCGTGCTGGGCAAAGCCGTGGAGAGGATCTTCCTCCCCGTGCTGAGGATGCTGCTCCCCGAGATCGTGGAGATAAACTTCCCCGAGCACGGTGTATTCCAGGGCCTAGCCATAGTCTCCATAAGGAAGAGGTACCCCGGCCACGCCAAGAAGGTCATGATGGCCCTCTGGGGCCTGGGCCAGACCTCGCTCACCAAGATCATAGTGGTAGTGGACCACGACATAGACCCCCACAACCTGGACCAGGTCATCTGGGCCGTAGCCTCCCATGTGGACCCGCAGCGCGATGTGCTCGTGGTTCCCCACAGCCACGCCGACGCCCTAGACCCGGCCTCGGCGGCACCCTCCTACGGCTCCAAGCTGGGCATAGACGCTACGAGGAAGCTGCCCGAGGAGAACATGGGGAGGCCCTGGCCCGACGAGGTTGAGGAGGACCCCGAGACCGCTGTGAGGGCCGATGAGGTAGTGGAGAGGCTCCTCGGCGCCCAGAGATAAAAGCCCCGAAACCCTAACCGGTACACGGGCTAACAGTGTCCCCCAGGGCCGTGTATAAGAGGGGCGGCGGGCTTGAGGGCTTCGACGAGTCGAAGCTGAGGGCCAGCATAGAGGAGTGCCTCTCAGCCGCGGGCCTAGACCCTGGCCTCGCAGCGGAGATTGTGGCTGAGGTCTTGGACGTCCTCGAGGTCCGGGGCATTGGCGAGAGCGTCTCGGCTGGGGAACTAGGCGACGCCGTGGAGCACGTCCTCTCCTCACGGTGGGTCGAGGACTCCAGGTTCCTGGAGGCGGCGAAGCTCTACGCGCTGGCCAGGATCTACGGCGACGCCGGGCTGGGGTGGCCGCCGGATCCTGTGGACGCGTCGCTGAGCTACACTGCCGTCAAGCTGCTGGAGTCCAGGTATCTGAGGAGGGACCCGGCTACCCGCAGGTTCCTCGAGGCGCCGTCGGGCATGTTTAGGAGAGTGGCTGAGCACCTGGCCGGCGTCGAGGAGAAGTACGGCGGAGAGCCTTCGAGGCTGGCCGAAGAGTTCTACAGGCTCATGTCGTCCAGGAGGTTCCTCCCCAACAGCCCCACCCTCATGAACGCCGGGACGGAGCTGGGCGTCCTATCAGCCTGCTACGTGCTCCCTGTGGAGGACAGTGTCGACGGGATCTTCGAGGCCCTGAAGATAGCGGCGAAGCTCCAGCAGGCCGGCGCCGGTGTGGGCTTCGACTTCTCCACCCTGAGACCCAGGGGCGACGTGGTGGCCAAGACTGGCGGTGTTTCGAGCGGCCCCGTCAGCTTCATGAGGATCTTCGACACGGCCACCGAGGTGATGAAGTCTGGGGGCAGGAGGAGGGGCGCCAACATGGGTATCCTCCACGTCTGGCACCCCGACATAGAAGAGTTCATAGACGCTAAGTGCAGGGCAGGCGCCCTGGAGAACTTCAACATAAGCGTCGCGGTGTACGACGAGTTCATGGAGGCGGCAGAGAAGGGCGATGACTGGCCCCTCATCAATCCCCGCCTCTGCCCCAAGGTGCTGGAGGCGCCCCTCAGGGGCTTCAAGACGGTGCTGGAGGAGTGCAGCCACGCAGTGGTACGCATGGTGAACGCGGCGGAGCTCTTCGACAGAATAGTGCACTGTGCCTGGAGGACAGGCGACCCAGGCCTAGTCTTCATAGACAGGGTCAACGCCCACAACCCCACCCCAACGCTGGGCGCGATCCACGCCGTCAACCCCTGCGGAGAGAATCCTCTGCTTGACTGGGAGAGCTGCAATCTCGGGAGCCTGAACCTGGAGAGCTACGTGTACTGGGACTCCGAGGGGCCCCACGTGGACTGGCAGGGGTTGGCGAGGGACGTGAAGCTGGCGGTCAGGCTGCTGGACGACGTGATAGACGCCTCGAGGCACCCCGACCCCAGGCTAGCCGAGGCCAACCTGAGGACCAGGAAGGTGGGCCTCGGTGTGATGGGGTTCGCCGACATGCTCTACCTGCTCGGCGTGCCCTACGACTCGCCCGACGCTGTGCTGGTGGCTGACAGGGTTATGGAGTGGATTGAGTATAATGCGAAGCTGGCCAGCATAGAGCTGGCGAGGGAGAGGGGCCCCTTCCCGGCCTTCGAGGAAAGCAGGCTCGCCGGCGGCTGGCTGAACTTCGAGCCCCCGACACCCCTGGAGCGGATAGCGGGCTCCAGGGGCTTCTCAGGCAGAGTGCTCAGGATAGTGGGGGAGAGGCCCCGGGTCGACTGGGGGAGGGTTAGGAGGCTGGGCCGCCGCCACGGCTACAGGAACGCCACGGTGACCACCATAG